>NZ_CAJPGH010000006.1:0-285929 GCF_905339605.1 Burkholderia sp. BCC1972
TGCGGGGCTCAACTTCCGTACCGCCGAGGCTGCTACCACCAAGCCTCAACAGCACTGCTTCCCTTCCTCCCGCGCCGCGTTTCCGTTAGCGCGAAAGAGGCGTGATTCTATGCACCTCACGCCATTCCCGCAAGCCCTTTTGTGAAGAAATTTGAAAAAGCCCCGTGCGCTGCCGCGCACGGGGCTTGGGGCTCGACGGACCACGTCACGCCGCAGACTTCGACGCCGCCGGCAACGCTGCCTTCTATATATAGAGGCGCATCACTTGCCGCCCACGGCAGCCTGCAGCTGCTCGAACGGCACCGCGTCGGCCATTGCCGTGTAGCCCGCGTCGCTCGGGTGGATACCGTCGCCGCTATCGTATCGGCGCTGCAGCACGCTCGGGCGCGCCGGATCGCGCAGCACCGCGTCGAAGTCGACCACGCCGTCGAACCCGCCACCGCTCCGGATCCACCGGTTCACTTCGAGCCGGATCGCCTCGCGCCCGGCCGGCAACGCGGCCGGCGTGAGCGTCGCGCCGTAGACCTTCACGCCCCGGCGATGCGCGGCCTCGATCAGCCGGAGATATCCGTCGATCAGCGATGCAGCCGTGACCTGCGTGTGCGGGTGGTCGCAATCGAGCCCCGCACGCGGCGGCATCGCCGCGAAGTTGATGTCGTTGATCCCGATCAGCACCACCACCGCCTTCACGCCCGCACGCGACAGCGCATCGCGCTCGAACCGCGAGGCCAGCGACGTGCCGTAGCACGCCGAATCGCTGAGCAGCCGGTTCCCGCTGATACCCAGATTCACGACGCCCACCGAGTCGGCACCCGACGCCGCCAGCCGGCGCGCGAGCGCATCGGGCCAGCGGCGGTTCCGGTTCACGCTGGAGCGCAGCCCGTCGGTGATCGAATCGCCGATCGCCGCGACGCTGGCGCGCGCCGTGCCGGCCTCGACAGCCAGCTCGGTCACCCATGCATATTGGGTAAAACGGGTGCGGAACGCGGCAGCGCCCGGATCGCTCACGTGATCGCCCGGCGCCGACACATAGTTGAACTGGTTCGATACGCGGTGCCAGACAGTCATTCGCTGGTTCGCCCCCATCTGGAGGCTGATCGCATAGGGCTGCGCGGACATCACGTCGATGGCCACCGGATCGCTTTCCAGTTCCTGGCCCGGCGCGAGCGTCACCGACGGCTTGCCGCCGAACCGGACCGGCACGGCCGCGTCGCCGGCGAGCGCCGCACCCTCACCGGCGCGCGCGAGGCTCGCGGCCTCGACGACCAGCGGCGCGCTGCCGTAGGCATTGCTCACGTGAATCCTTGCGGCACGCCCCGACACCGTCGGATACACGATCTGGCGCACGGTCCGCCCGGCCACGTCGGGCGCGCGGTAAAGCGGCGGCGGCGCGGCAAGGTCGGGAATCGGCTGCAGCGCCGTTGCCCACGCGGCAACCCATCCGGCCGGCGCGGCCGACGCCGCGAGCGGCGACACGAAAACGGCCGCACCCAGCATGGCCGCGGCGAAACTGCTTCGGAATGACATCGGCAAAATCCTCATCGGAAAGCGGGCATTGTGCCGCAGAAGGCACGAGACTCACGTGCGGGACCGCGCTCGCACCATCGGATCACGCCCCGACGTCCCTCGTTTACCCGAGTCTCGCCGCAAATGCGCAAGAAATTTATTAACCGACCGGTCGGTTGGTTTATACTTCGCACACATTCAACCGGACGAGAGCCTCGCCATGTACACGCAATCCCTCGACATCCCCGGCAACGTCGCGCCGCTCGACGCCGCAGCCGAGTCGCCTGAGCAGGCGCGGTTCGATGCGGTGATGGCGGCCGACGGCAAGATCGAACCGCAGGACTGGATGCCCGACGCCTATCGCAAGACGCTGGTGCGCCAGATTTCGCAGCACGCGCACTCGGAAGTCGTCGGCATGCTGCCGGAAGGCAACTGGATCTCGCGCGCGCCGAGCCTGAAGCGCAAGGCGATCCTGCTCGCGAAGGTCCAGGACGAAGCCGGTCACGGCCTCTATCTGTACAGCGCGGCCGAAACGCTCGGCGTGTCACGCGATTCGCTGATCGACGCACTGCACGCCGGCAAGGCGAAATATTCGAGCATCTTCAACTATCCGACGCCGACCTGGGCCGACGTCGGCGTGATCGGCTGGCTCGTCGACGGCGCCGCGATCATGAACCAGATCCCGCTGTGCCGCTGCACGTATGGCCCGTATGCACGCGCGATGATCCGCGTGTGCAAGGAAGAGTCGTTCCACCAGCGCCAGGGTTTCGATGCGCTGCTGTCGATGATGAAGGGCACCGACGCGCAGCGCACGATGGTCCAGCAGGCCGTCGACCGCTGGTGGTGGCCGGTGCTGATGATGTTCGGCCCGAGCGACGCTGATTCGGTCCACAGCAGCCAGTCCGCGAAATGGGGCATCAAACGGATCTCGAACGACGACCTGCGCCAGAAATTCGTCGACGCGACGGTCGACCAGGCGAAGGTGCTCGGCGTGACGCTGCCCGACCCCGACCTGAAATGGAACGAAGCGCGCGGCCATCACGACTACGGCACGATCGACTGGGACGAATTCTGGCGCGTGGTCAACGGCGACGGCCCGTGCAACAAGGAGCGCCTCGCAACCCGCGTGAAAGCGCACGACGACGGTGCCTGGGTGCGCGAAGCCGCGCTCGCGCACGAAGCAAAGCGCCGCGCCCGCGCCGAACAGCACGCCGCCTGAGCGGCAACACTCGAATTCAGGAATCAGGAGAAAGCGATGAACAAGGAATGGCCGATCTGGGAAGTGTTCGTGCGCAGCAAGCAGGGCCTCGACCACAAGCATTGCGGCAGCCTGCACGCCGCCGACGCGACGATGGCGCTGCGCATGGCGCGCGACGTCTACACGCGCCGCCAGGAAGGCGTGAGCATCTGGGTGGTGCCGTCGTCGGCGATCACCGCGTCGGACCCGAGCGAGAAGGCCGAGCTGTTCGAACCGGCAGGCGACAAGATCTACCGTCACCCGACGTTCTACACGCTGCCCGACGAAGTCAACCACATGTAACGCCCGCGCCATGACGATCACGCCCGAACACCTCTCCTACGTGCTGCGCCTCGCCGACAACGCGCTGATCCTCGGTCAGCGCAACGCCGAATGGTGCGGCCACGGCCCGATCCTCGAGGAAGACATCGCGCTCACCAACATGAGCCTCGACCTCATCGGCCAGGCACGCATGCTGTATACGCACGCGGCCGAGCTCGAGCGCCAGCTCAACGGCGCGACGAAGACCGAGGACGATTACGCGTACTTCCGGACCGAGCGCGAATTCGCGAACTTCACGCTCGCCGAGCTGCCGCATTACGGCCCGGTCTCCGGCACCGCACACGCCGACAAGGACTATGCGGTGACGATCGTGCGCAACTTCCTGTACGCGACGCTGATGCTGCACGTCTGGAGCGCGCTGGAAACGTCGGCCGACACGCAGCTCGCCGCGATCGCCGCGAAATCGGTGAAGGAAACCCGCTATCACGTCCAGCACGCGCGCGAGTGGCTCGTGCGCCTCGGCGACGGCACCGACGCGTCGCACCGCCGCGCGCAGGATGCGCTCGACTACCTGATGCCGTATACGCGTGAATTCTTCGCGGCCGATGCGATCGACGACGCAATCGCCGCCCCGGGCATCGGCCCGGCGCCGGCCGCGCTCGAAGCCGCGTGGCGCGCGGACGTGGACGATGCGCTCGCCGAGGCGACGCTCACGCTGCCCGCGCCCGTGAAGCACGTGACGACCGGCAAGCAGGGCGAGCACTCGGAGCACATGGGCTACCTGCTTGCCGAAATGCAGAGCCTCGCGCGCCAGCATCCCGGCGCGACCTGGTAACCGGCCCACGCCACGGAGCCCGACGATGTCCGTCCAGACCGCTACCCCTGCCCACGCCATACCCGCCGCACCCGCCGCGCACTACGACGATCCGCTGCTCGCTCGCGCGTGGGACGTGCTGGAAGCCGTGCCCGATCCCGAGATCCCGGTCGTGTCGATCCGCGAGCTCGGCATCCTGCGCGACGTCCGCCGCGCGGACGACGGCCAGCTCGAAGTCGTCATCACGCCGACCTACTCGGGCTGCCCGGCCATGTCGCAGATCGCCGAGGACATCGCCGCCGCGCTGCAGGCCGCCGACCTGCCGCCGCACCGGATCGAGACGGTGCTCGCGCCCGCCTGGACGACCGACTGGATCACGCAGGAAGCGCGCGACAAGCTGCGGGCGTACGGCATCGCGCCGCCGGTCGGCCAGTGCGGCAGCAGCGCGCCGCGGGAGAACGTCGTGCGCTTCGTGCCGCGGCCGGTCGCGGCGCCCACCTGCCCGCGCTGCGGCTCCGCCCGCACCGAGCGTCTCGCGCAATTCGCGTCCACGGCCTGCAAGGCGCTGTATCGCTGCGTCGACTGCCGCGAACCCTTCGACTACTTCAAACCCTACTGAATATGGCGACCCCGCAATTTCATCCGCTGCGTATCCGCGACGTGCGGCCCGAGACCGCCGACGCCGTAACGGTCTCCTTCGACGTGCCGCCCGAGCTGCGCGACGCGTACCGCTTCACGCAGGGCCAGTTCGTCACGCTGAAGACCCACATCGACGGCGAGGAAACGCGCCGCTCGTATTCGATCTGCGTCGGCACGACGGACTACGACCGTGACGGCGAACTGCGCATCGGCATCAAGCGCGTGCGCGGCGGCCGCTTCTCGAACTTCGCGTTCGACACGCTGAAGCCCGGCCACACGATCGACGTGATGACGCCGGACGGCCGCTTCTTCACGCACCTGAACGCCGACCACGGCAAGCAGTACGTCGCGTTTTCCGGCGGCTCGGGGATCACGCCGGTGCTCGCGATCGTGAAGACGACGCTCGAACTCGAGCCGCGCAGCACGTTCACGCTGATCTACGGGAACCGCAGCGTCGACGCGATCATGTTCGCCGAGGAGCTCGAGGACCTGAAGAACCGCTACATGAACCGCTTCGTCCTGTATCACGTGCTGTCGGACGACATCCAGGACGTCGAACTGTTCAACGGCGTGCTCGATCAGGCGAAATGCGCGGAATTCCTCGACACGCTGACGCCGGCCGACGCGATCGACGAAGCGTTCATCTGTGGCCCGGCGCCGATGATGGACGCGGCCGAAGCCGCGCTGAAGGCGGCCGGCGTGCCGCAGGCGAAGGTGCATGTCGAGCGCTTCGGCACGCCGCTGCCGCAAGCGGGCACGCCGGTCGTCGAAATTACCGACCAGACGCCGGCCGCCGACCTCGAAATCGTGCTCGACGGCAAGAAGCGCAAGCTGCGCCTGCCGTACCAGGGCGTGAGCCTGCTCGACGTCGGCCTGCGCGCGGGCCTCGCGCTGCCGTATGCGTGCAAGGGCGGCGTGTGCTGCACGTGCCGCGCGAAGGTGATCGAGGGCGAGGTACGGATGGAGAAGAACTACACGCTCGAGGAACACGAAGTGAAGGACGGATTCGTGCTCACGTGCCAGTGCCACCCGATCAGCGACAAGGTCGTCGTGAGCTACGACGAGCGCTGAGCGGCGTTGCGTCGCGGCGCCGGACGGTTTCTCGCCGTCACACATCTCGCTTACACTAGGGGCCGCCGGCCGGCTGGACATCGCAACGTCCGCCCGGCCGGCGGTTTTCTTTTGTTGACGACAGGCCGATGAGTACCATTCATGTGATTCAGGGCGGCACCGCCGCCGCGTCGTTGCGCGAGGCCCTCGCGCAAGCCGGGCGCGACGAGCGCGTCGTCGGATTGCTCGACGATCTCGGCGTCGGACCGCTCAAGGGCGCCGACGAGACGCCCGACACGCGCGCCGCCTTCTGGCACCACGTGCTCGGCGACCAGATCCCCGACTGGAACGCGGAAATCGAGGGCGAGTTCGCGCGTCTCGACCAGCTCGCAATGGATACGGGCCAGGTGGTCGTGTGGCACGCGCCGAGCGTCGGCGACAAGCTGTTGCTGCGCCGCGTCGCCTACCACCTGCGCAACGTGCCGCAGCGCCTGAACGAGGTGCGGCTGTCGGCCGCCGATTTCGACTCGGCGCAGCGCACGGCGCTGTCGCGTGCCGACCAGGCCTGCTCGACCGGGATGTTCTCGCCGGCGGAGCTGGCACGCAAACGCCCGGTGGCCGCGCCGATCTCGGTGCTGCGGATCGGCCGCCTGGCACTCGAATGGCAGGAGGCGAAACACCTGAACGCCGAACTGCGCTACTGGGTCAGCAACACGATCAAGAGCGGCCACTACGCCGATCTCGACGCGCTGATCGTCTCGCGCGCGGAAGCCGACTGGCTGCCCGCGCGACGCCTCGTCGGCAGCATCATGGCCGCCGCCGACCGCGGCGGGCTGTTCGTCAGCGATTCGATCGCCTGGTGGCGCTGCCGCGAGCTCGCGGCAGCCGGCCGGCTCGAGCTGCAGGACGACGCGCCCGACGCCCTCTCTTCCACGCAGGTGCGCGCGGCCCGCACGGCGCTCGCGCACCGCTAATCTTTCGCATTCGACCATGGCCCGTACCCGAGCGCCCGACCACGAATCCCAGCGCGAGCAGATCCTCGATCTGGCCGCCGAGAAATTCGCGCAGACGAGCTACCCGAGCACGTCGATGTCCGATCTCGCGACCGCGAGCGGCACGTCGAAGGCACGCCTCTATCACTATTACGAGAGCAAGGAAGCGATCCTGTTCGACCTGCTCGACCGCTACACCAAACGGCTGATGCTGATCATCGCCGAGGTCGAAGGCGCGAGCCAGCGGCGCGGCCTCAGCGAGCGCGACGCGTTCGCCGAGCTCGTGCGCGCGTTCCTCGCCGAATACGAGACGTCGCACAGCCGGCACGTCGCGCTGCTCAACGACGTGAAGTATCTCGAGGACGCGCAGCGCGAAATCGTGCTCGACCGCCAGCGCGACATCGTTGCGGCATTCACGCGCCAGCTTGCGCGCGCGTACCCGGACCGCATCTCGAAGGAAAACCAGACATCGGTGACGATGATGGTGTTCGGGATGATCAACTGGACGTTCACGTGGCTGAAGCCGGGCGGCCGCCTCGGCTACCGCGACTTCGCCGAGCAGGTGATCGACCTGATCGAACGCGGGCTGTCGACGGCAGCGTGATTGCCGCGCAGCAGCATGCGTTGCGCGATGGGTACACTGTGACGGCCCGCCGCGCATTTCATATGATGAATTTTAAATCCGTTCAAAATCAAATAGATACAAAATTAACTAAGCGGTTTTAGAATTTCTCCTCGGCACAAACAACGTTAAATACGGGTTTTCCCCAACCCTCGTCGGGTAAAATGCTGTTGCATTGCACAACCCGCTTGTGCAGCCACACACTGAGGAACCCACGATGAACACGCAATTCAACGGCCCTGCCGAAGTCGTCGGCACGGTCGGCAGTGCGCCGGTTCTCGTCAGGGAACTGGCTTCCAAAGACCGTGAGCAGATGCTCACCCACTTTCTCTCGCTCGACGAAGAGGACCGCCTGCTGCGCTTCGGCCAGATGGTGCCCGACCACGTGATCGAGAACTACGTCCGCACGATCGACTTCGGTCGCGACACCGTGTTCGGCGTGTTCGACCACGACCTCGAACTGATCGGCGTCGGCCACCTGGCCTATCTGCCGGCCGAGGGCGACAAGCGCACGGCCGAGTTCGGCGTGTCGGTGCTCGAAAGCGCACGCGGCCGCGGCGTCGGCTCGAAGCTGTTCGAGCGCGCGGCGATCCGCAGCCGCAACACGCGCGTGACGATGCTGTACATGCATTGCCTGTCGCGTAACGCGACGATGATGCACATTGCGAAGAAGTCCGGCATGCGGATCGAGTACGCATACGGCGAAGCCGATGCGTACCTGTCGCTGCCGCCGGCCGACCACTCGACGATCATCGCCGAGATGCTGCAGGAACAGGCCGCGGTGTTCGACTACGCGATGAAGCGCCAGGCGCACCGCACGACGAAGTTCATCGAATCGCTGATGCCCGCCGCACTGACGGCGTAACCTCAGCCAGCCGGGCCGCGCCTGCCGCGCGCCCGGCCCCCACCTTCCCCTGCGCTCTAGCGCACCGAACGGATCGGCAACGCCGTCGTCTCCTTGAAGCACTCGAGCGAGAAGCTCGTCTTCACGTCGATCACCGACGGGTGATGCAGCAAGTGCTCCTGCACGAAGCGGGAGAAATGCGCCATGTCCTCGACCTGCACGCGCAGCAGGTAATCCATGTCCCCCGTCATCGCGTGGCACGCGACCACTTCCGGCCAGGTCTGCACGGCCGCGCGGAACAGCTCCGCATGGGTCGCCCCCGCGCGCGCCGACGTCTCGTCGACCCGCACCGGCGCAAGGCCGCCGCGCTTCTCGAGCCGCACGCTCACGTATGCGAGCAGGTCGAGCCCGAGTTTCTGCGGATTCAGCAGCGCGACATAGCCGGTGATCACGCCGATCTCCTCGAGCCGCCGGATCCGCCGCAGGCACGGGCTCGGCGACAGGTTCACGCGCTCGGCGATCTCCTGGTTCGACAGGCGCCCGTTCTCCTGGAGAATCGCGAGAATCCGCCGGTCGATGGCATCCAATTCGGCTTGCGCCATCTTCTGCCCTCCAATGTTTGTTTCGAGACTGGAAATTGCGCCATCGTAGGGGCCTGCGATTAAGTTCGCAAGTTTCCGCTCGCGGCCGCCCGCTACACTCTGTCGCATGTATCGACTCGCTGCGCACGCTCATCGCACGCGCAACCCTCGACATCGAACCAGGCCAGGCAGGCGCACGTCGCCTGGCCGATCGCCCCGCACAGGAGACACGACATGCAGATCCCCAACTGGGACAACCCCGTCGGCACCGACGGCTTCGAATTCATCGAATACACGGCACCGGACCCGAAAGCGCTCGGACAACTGTTCGAACGGATGGGTTTCACTGCAATCGCGCGCCACCGCCACAAGGACGTGACGGTCTACCGCCAGGGCGACATCAACTTCATCATCAACGCCGAACCCGATTCGTTCGCGCAACGCTTCGCACGCCTGCACGGCCCGTCGATCTGCGCGATCGCGTTCCGCGTGCAGGACGCCGCGAAGGCATACCGGCACGCGCTCGACCTCGGCGCGTGGGGCTTCGACAACAAGACGGGCCCGATGGAGCTGAACATCCCGGCGATCAAGGGCATCGGCGATTCGCTGATCTACTTCGTCGACCGCTGGCGCGGCAAGAACGGCGCACAGCCGGGCGCGATCGGCGACATCAGCATCTATGACGTCGACTTCGAACCGATTCCCGGCGCGAACCCGAACCCGGTCGGCCACGGCCTCACGTACATCGACCACCTGACGCACAACGTGCACCGCGGCCGCATGCAGGAATGGGCCGAGTTCTACGAGCGCCTGTTCAACTTCCGCGAAGTGCGCTACTTCGACATCGAAGGCAAGGTGACGGGCGTGAAGTCGAAGGCGATGACGTCGCCGTGCGGCAAGATCCGCATTCCGATCAACGAGGAAGGCTCGGAAACGGCCGGCCAGATCCAGGAATACCTCGACGCGTACCACGGCGAAGGGATCCAGCACATCGCGCTCGGCGCGAGCGACATCTACCAGGCAGTCGACGGCCTGCGCAGCAAGGAAGTGAAGCTGCTCGACACGATCGACACGTATTACGAGCTGGTCGACCGCCGCGTGCCGAACCACGGCGAATCGCTGGACGAGCTGCGCAAGCGCAAGATCCTGATCGACGGCGCGCAAGACGACCTGCTGCTGCAGATCTTCACCGAGAACCAGATCGGGCCGATCTTCTTCGAGATCATCCAGCGCAAGGGCAACCAGGGCTTCGGCGAAGGCAACTTCAAGGCGCTGTTCGAATCGATCGAACTCGACCAGATTCGCCGCGGCGTCGTGCAGGACAAGGCCTGACGCACTCGGCAGGCGGCCGTCGCGGGCAACCGGGCCGGCCGCACGATCCGGCGGCACAAAAAAAAAGGGCGGGAATCCTCGGATTCCCGCCCTTTTTCATTCCGGCGCGGCCTGCCGGCCGCGCGACCGGATCAACGCGCGTTCGCCCTCGACACGACGGCGCGCTCGGCCGACGGCTGTGCGGCGGCGTCCTGGGCCGGCACGATCTGACGCATCTGCGCGCCGGCTGCCGCCAGTGCGCTCGCGCCGCGCGCGTGCACCGGGCCGGTCATCGCGAAAAACGCGGTGGACACGATCAGGAAACTCTGGATATGACGTGTGTTCATTGCACCTCCTGTAAAACTGCCGGCGCCTCCCCGATTGCGTCGAAACGAACCAGCGCGACCGGGCACCTCCGGCAGGCCGACAAGATTAACGGCATTTGCCCGCGGATGAACGCGGCTTTACATGCCTTTACATGATGTAACGCATCATCACGCCCTTTTTTCTGGTGCGCCGCCGCCATTTCACCCGGATTCCAACCGATGGGCGGCGGGTTTGCCCCAGTGCTACCATCGCTTAAAACCGGCGAACATGCCGGCCACGCCGATGCATCCACAAGATGCCTGAAGCGGTCGAGTTTTGGTGATCCCAAACTGGGTGGAGGAGACAGTTAATGAATGCCCCGCTAGACGCAGACCAACGCGCGTCGCTGGAAGCCGCGCTGAAGTCCGTCACGCTAGATGACAAATACACACTGGAGCGCGGTCGCGCGTACATGAGCGGCATCCAGGCCCTCGTGCGCCTGCCGATGCTCCAGCAGGAACGCGACCGCGCCGCCGGTCTCAACACGGCCGGCTTCATCTCGGGCTACCGCGGCTCGCCGCTCGGCGGCCTCGATCTGTCGCTCTGGAAAGCCAAGCAGCACCTGGCGGCCCACCAGATCGTGTTCCAGCCCGGCCTCAACGAAGATCTCGCCGCCACCGCCGTGTGGGGCTCGCAGCAGGTGAACCTGTACCCCGGCGCGAAGCACGACGGCGTGTTCGGCATGTGGTACGGCAAGGGTCCGGGCGTCGACCGCACCGGCGACGTCTTCAAGCACGCGAACTCGGCCGGCTCGTCGCGGCACGGCGGCGTGCTGGTACTGGCCGGCGACGACCACGCGGCGAAATCGTCGACGCTCGCGCACCAGTCCGAGCACATCTTCAAGGCCTGCGGGCTGCCGGTGCTGTTCCCGTCCAACGTGCAGGAATATCTCGACTTCGGCCTGCACGGCTGGGCGATGAGCCGTTATTCGGGCCTGTGGGTCGCGCTCAAGTGCGTGACGGACGTCGTCGAATCGTCAGCGTCGATCGACATCGACCCGCATCGCACCGAGATCGTGCTGCCGACCGACTTCATCGTGCCGGAAGGCGGGCTGAACATCCGCTGGCCCGACCCGCCGCTCGTGCAGGAAGCGCGGCTGCTCGACTACAAGTGGTACGCGGCGCTCGCCTACGTGCGCGCGAACAAGCTCGACCGGATCGAGATCGATTCGCCGAGCGCGCGCTTCGGGATCATGACAGGCGGCAAGGCGTACCTCGACGTGCGCCAGGCGCTGACCGACCTCGGCCTCGACGACGAAACCTGCGCGCGGATCGGCATCCGGCTCTACAAGGTCGGCTGCGTGTGGCCGCTCGAAGCGCAAGGCGCGCAGGCGTTCGCGCGCGGCCTCGACGAAATCCTGGTCGTCGAGGAAAAGCGCCAGATCCTCGAATACGCGATCAAGGAAGAGCTGTACAACTGGCCGGACGGCCAGCGGCCGCGCGTGTTCGGCAAGTTCGACGAGAAGGACGGCGCCGGCGGCGAATGGTCGGTGCCGATGGGCAACTGGCTGCTGCCCGCGCACTATGAATTGTCGCCCGCGATCATCGCGAAGGCGATCGCGACGCGCCTCGAGAAGTTCGAGCTGCCGTCCGACGTGCGCGCGCGCATCGCCGCACGGCTCGCGGTGATCAACGCGAAGGAAATGGCGCTCGCGAAACCGCACGTGCAGACCGAGCGCAAGCCGTGGTTCTGCTCGGGCTGCCCGCACAACACGTCGACCAACGTGCCGGAAGGCTCGCGCGCGATCGCCGGCATCGGCTGCCACTACATGACCGTATGGATGGACCGCAGCACGAGCACCTTCAGCCAGATGGGCGGCGAAGGCGTGCCGTGGATCGGCCAGGCGCCGTTCACGGACGAGAAGCACGTGTTCGCGAACCTCGGCGACGGCACCTACTTCCACTCGGGCCTGCTGGCCGTGCGCGCGGCGATTTCGTCGAAGGCGAACATCACCTACAAGATCCTCTACAACGACGCGGTCGCGATGACGGGCGGCCAGCCGGTCGACGGCGTGCTGACGGTGCCGCAGATCACGCACCAGCTCGCGTCCGAAGGCGCGAAGAAGATCGTGATCGTCACCGACGAGCCGGAGAAGTACGACAGCCAGAAGGCGCTGCTCGCGCCGGGCGTGACGATCCATCACCGCGACCAGCTCGACGACGTGCAGCGCGAGCTGCGCGAGATCGAAGGCACGACGATCCTGATCTACGACCAGACCTGCGCGACCGAGAAACGCCGCCGCCGCAAACGCGGCACGTATCCGGACCCGGCGAAACGCGTCGTGATCAACGAAGCGGTGTGCGAAGGCTGCGGCGACTGCTCGGTGCAATCGAACTGCCTGTCGGTCGAGCCGCTGGAAACCGAATTCGGCACGAAGCGCCAGATCAACCAGTCGAGCTGCAACAAGGACTTCTCGTGCGTGAAGGGCTTCTGCCCGAGCTTCGTCACCGTCGAGGGCGGCCAGTTGAAGAAGCCGAAGGCCGTGTCGGTCGACGGCAGCGCACTGCCGCCGATTCCGGAACCGACCTTGCCGGACATCGACCGCGCGTACGGCGTGCTCGTCACCGGCGTCGGCGGCACGGGCGTCGTCACGATCGGCGCGCTGCTCGGGATGGCTGCGCACCTGGAAAACAAGGGCGTGACCGTGCTCGACGTCACGGGCCTCGCGCAGAAAGGCGGCGCCGTGATGAGCCATGTGCAGATCTCGCACGCGCCGACCGACATTCACGCCACGCGGATCGCGATGGGCGAAGCCGACCTCGTGATCGGCTGCGATGCGATCGTCACGGCCGGCGACGAGTGCACGTCGCGGATGCGGCACGACGCGACGCGCGTGGTCGTCAACAGCGCGCAGACGCCGACCGCCGAGTTCATCAAGAACCCGAACTGGGCGTTCCCGGGCGTGTCTGCCGAGAACGACATCCGCGCGGCGGCAGGTGACGCGGTCGACTTCATCGATGCGAACCGCTTCGCGGTCGCGCTGCTCGGCGATGCGATCTACACGAACCCGTTCGTGCTCGGCTACGCGTGGCAGAAAGGCTGGCTGCCGCTCACGCTCGCGTCGCTCGAACGCGCGATCGAGCTGAATGCGGTGTCGGTCGAGAAGAACCGCGCGGCGTTCGACTGGGGCCGCCGCGCCGCGTACGACCTGGCCAGCGTGAAGCAGGCCGCGGCCGGCGACGCACGCCCCGCGCAAGGCGCCACGGTGATCGCGCTGCACACGAAGAAGGCGGTCGACGCATTGATCGCGAAGCGCGTGGAATTCCTCACCGCATACCAGAACGCCGCCTATGCATCGCGCTATGCGGCCTTCGTCGACAAGGTGCGCGCCGCCGAGCGCGCGCTGGCGGACGGCGACACGGTGCAGGAGCCGCTGACCGAAGCGGTGGCGCGCAACCTGTTCAAGCTGATGGCGTACAAGGACGAATACGAGGTCGCGCGGCTGCAGTCCGACCCCGCGTTCCTCGCCCGCCTGACCGCGCAGTTCGAAGGCGACTGGAAGCTGAAATTCCACCTCGCGCCGCCGCTGTTCGCGAAGACGGACGCCCACGGCCATCTCGTGAAGAAGGCGTACGGCCCGTGGATGATGTCGGCATTCCGGCTGCTCGCGAAAGCGAAGTTCCTGCGCGGCACGGCGCTCGACCCGTTCGGCCGTACCGAGGAGCGTCGCACCGAGCGCGCGCTGATCGGCGAGTACGAAGCGCTGATCGGCGAGGTGACGGCCAAGCTGAACGCGGCCAACCGCCCGCTCGCGCTCGAGCTCGCGGCACTGCCGGACGGCATTCGCGGCTACGGCCACGTGAAGGAGAACAACCTGCGCGCGGTACGCGTGAAGTGGGACGCGCTGCTCGCGAAGTGGCGTTCGCCGGCTGGCGGCCAGTCGCACCAGCAGGTCGCGTAACGCGCGGTACGCGGTAAGGCGTTCGAAGCCGGAACGCCCGCCCGCGCCGCCGCCCGTTGCGGTTCACGCGAAAAAAAACGCCACGGAACGCAGGTTCCGTGGCGTTTTTCATTGCGCCGCGCGCGAAGCGCGGCACACGCGGGCGTGGACTTACTTCGTGTTCACGTTCGCGGCGGCAACGGCCGTCATGTTGATGATCCGGCGCACGGTCGCGGCCGGCGTCAGGATGTGGACCGGCTTCGCTGCGCCGAGCAGGAACGGGCCGACCGTCACGCCTTCGCCGCCGACCATCTTCAGCAGGTTGTACGCGATGTTCGCCGCCTCGACGTTCGGCATGATCAGCAGGTTCGCTTCGCCCGACAGCGTCGTGCCCGGGAACGCCTGCTTGCGGATCACTTCCGACAGCGCCGCGTCGCCGTGCATTTCACCGTCGACTTCCAGGTTCGGCGCACGCTCGACGATCAGCTTGCGGGCCTCGGCCATCCGGCGCGACGACGCCGACGGCGCGCTGCCGAAGTTCGAGTTCGACAGCAGCGCAGCCTTCGGCGCGATGCCGAAGCGCTCGATCTCGGCCGCGGCCTGGATCGTCATGTCGGCGAGCTGTTCGGCGCTCGGCAGTTCGTTCACGTAGGTGTCGCACACGAACAAGTTACGGCCCGGCAGCATCAGCAGGTTCATCGCGGCGAAATGCTCGGCGCCCTTCGCACGGCCCAGCACCTGCTCGATGAACTTCAGGTGGCTGTGGAACGTGTCGATCATCCCGCAGATCATCCCGTCGGCGTCGCCCAGGTGCACGAGCATCGCGCCGATCAGCGTGTTGAACTTGCGCATCGCGGCCTTCGCGACTTCCGGCGTCACGCCGTCACGCGCGCCAATCTCCTGATACGCCTGCCAGTAGCGGTGGTAGCGCGCATCGTCTTCCGGATCGACGATCTCGAAATCGACGCCGGCCTTCAGCTTCGAGCCGATCTTCGCGAGGCGCATGTCGACGACCGACGGACGGCCGATGATGATCGGCTTGGCGATCTTTTCCTGCAGCACGAACTGCGCGGCGCGCAGCACGCGCTCGTCCTCGCCCTCGGCGAACACGATGCGGGCCTCCTTCTGCTTCGCGGTCGCGAACACCGGGCGCATCACCATGCCGGTGCGGTAGACGGTCGTGCCGAGTTGCTCGCGGTACGCGTCCATGTCCTGGATCGGACGCGTGGCGACGCCCGAATCCATCGCGGCTTGCGCGACGGCCGGCGCGATCTTGATGATCAGGCGCGGGTCGAACGGCTTCGGAATCAGGTAATCCGGCCCGAATTCGAGCGAGTGGCCTTCATATGCCTTCGCGACTTCCTCGCTCTGGTCAGTTTCCTCGGCCAGCTCGGCGATCGCGCGCACGCACGCGAGCTTCATTTCTTCCGTGATCGTCGTCGCACCGACGTCGAGCGCGCCGCGGAAGATGAACGGGAAGCACAGCACGTTGTTGACCTGGTTCGGGTAGTCCGAGCGGCCGGTCGCGACGATCGCGTCCGGGCGCACGGCCTTCGCGTCTTCCGGGCGGATTTCCGGTTCCGGGTTCGCGAGCGCCAGGATCAGCGGGCGGTCGCCCATCGTCTTGACCATGTCCTGCTTCAGCACGCCCGCGCTCGAGCAGCCGAGGAACACGTCCGCGCCGACGATCGCGTCGGCGAGCGTGCGCGCGTCGGTGGTCGCCGCATAGCGCTGCTTCGACGGATCGAGGTTGCCGCGCCCTTCGTAGATCACGCCCTTCGAATCGGTGACGAGGACGTTCGACTTCGTCAGGCCGAGGTTCACCAGCAGGTCCAGGCACGCGATGGCCGCGGCGCCGGCGCCCGAGCACACGAGCTTCACTTCGGACAGCTTCTTGCCGACGACCTTCAGGCCGTTCAGGATCGCGGCCGACGCGATGATCGCGGTGCCGTGCTGGTCGTCGTGGAAGACGGGGATCTTCATGCGCTCGCGCAGCTTCTGCTCGATGTAGAAGCACTCCGGCGCCTTGATGTCCTCGAGGTTGATGCCGCCGAGCGTCGGCTCGAGCATCGCGATCGCCTCGACGAGCTTGTCCGGGTCGGTTTCCGACAGTTCGATGTCGAACACGTCGATGCCCGCGAATTTCTTGAACAGGCAGCCCTTGCCTTCCATCACCGGCTTCGACGCGAGCGGGCCGATGTTGCCGAGGCCGAGCACCGCCGTGCCGTTCGTCACGACGCCGACGAGGTTGCCGCGCGACGTGTACTTCTGCGCATCGAGCGGCTCGTCGAAGATCGCCATGCACGCCGCGGCGACGCCGGGCGAATATGCGAGCGACAGATCGAGCTGGTTCGACAGCGGCTTGGTCGGGGTGACCGAAATCTTGCCGGGTTTCGGGTTCTGGTGATAGGCGAGTGCGGCCTGCTTCAGTTGTTCGTCCATGATTGACCTGCGAGAGACATGCGAAATATTGACGGCTCAGTACACAGCACCTTCGGCCGCGTCTGCTTGAATCGAGGGGATGGTCGACTGCGAGACGGCACGCGACGCGCCGGGTCGGCACGCCATCGAACCTTGGCGGGTGGCAAGAGGAAAGTACAAAGTACTGAACGATTTCTAAGGGTCGCCTAGTGTACACCCCCTAAATGACCTCCGTTGGTGCAGCGCCGCATCCCGGGCATCAGCGCCGAGGTGGTCGGGCCCCGTTTGTTTCGCCGGTGGTGAGCGGCACGGCGAACCCGCGCGAATTCCGCCGAAAACCGGCCTGAATCGGGTAAAATAGCCGGCTACGCGCGCAGCGATGCGATTGGCCCTCCGATCGCGCCCCGGCCCCCTGGGCAGGTTCCCCTTGCTGCGCCACCGGGCCCGCGCCCGCTCCTCGCTCAACACCCAAGGAATGCCCATGACAGGCTACGATCGTCAGTCGATCTCGGATACGACCGCCAAAATCCTGCTCGAAGTGCAGGCGGTGCACTTCAACGCCGAAAAACCGTTCATCTTCACGTCCGGCTGGGCAAGCCCCGTCTATATCGACTGCCGCAAGCTGATCTCGTACCCGCGCGTGCGCCGGGCGCTGATGGAAATGGCGGAAACGACGATCACGCGTGACATCGGCTTCGAGCAGATCGACGCGGTGGCGGGCGGCGAGACGGCCGGCATCCCGTTCGCGGCCTGGATCGCGGACCGGATGATGGTGCCGATGCAGTACGTGCGCAAGAAGCCGAAGGGTTTCGGCCGCAATGCGCAGATCGAAGGCCATCTGGAAGAAGGCTCGCGCGTGCTGCTGGTGGAAGACCTGACGACCGACAGCCGCAGCAAGATCAACTTCGTCAACGCGCTGCGCACCGCGGGCGCGACGGTGAACCACTGCTTCGTGCTGTTCCACTACAACATCTTCAAGGAAAGCGTGTCGGTCCTGAAGGACATCGACGTCGACCTGCACGCGCTGGCGACGTGGTGGGACGTGCTGCGCGTCGCGAAGGCATCGGGCTACTTCGAGACGAAGACGCTCGACGAAGTCGAGAAATTCCTGCACGCGCCGGCCGAGTGGTCGGCTGCGCACGGCGGCGCGACGGCCCCGAAGGAATGACGCCGCGCCGGCATGCATGCCGGCGTCCCGGCCGAAGAAACCGCCCGCTCGATCGCGGGCGGTTTTTTTTCGTCCGTCGATCCGCCCGATGACCGATCGCAATCGCGGGTTGCGGTGTACGTCGCTCATCGAACCCTAATGCTAGACTGGAACCATCGCCGCCATCAGCAGCGCGGGCAACGCACAACGCCAACAACGCCGGGAGCATCGGCCCGGCCCACGTGACGGAGAAGCACCCTATGCGTGTGGATCGCCGGATCACTCCGCCTGCGCCATCGGGCCGCCCGTCTCCGTCCATCCTCTTCGTCTTCATCTGCGCCGCCGTGTTCGCGGCGCTGCCCGCGCACGCGGAAAGCCCGTTCACCGTGACGAGCGACGACCTGACGCCCGGTGGGCGCGTTCGTGCCGCGAACGTGTTCGACCGTGGCGACTGCAAGGGCGCGAACCGCTCGCCGCAGCTCACCTGGCACAACCCGCCGCCCGGCACGCGCGGCTACGCGGTCACGATCTTCGATCCCGACGCACCGGGGCACGGCTGGTGGCACTGGGCCGTCGCGGGTATCCCGGCCACCGTCACGAGCCTGCCCGCCGACGCGAGCGCGTCCGGCTTCCTGCGGCGCATCGGCGCGAGCGAAGCGCGCAACGACTTCGGCATCGACGGCTACGGCGGCCCGTGCCCGCCGCCCGGCAAGCCGCACCGCTACGTGATCACCGTCCATGCGCTGAAAGGCACCGACTTGCGCGTGTCGCAGGGCCGTCCCGCGCCGATGTTCGAGCACGAGATCGGCACGCTGACGATCGGCACCGCGCAACTGACGGTCAACTACGGGCAATAACGTGCGCCGCGATTGCCGGCCGCCGCGAATTTCAGTGCGCCGCCCGCGCGCGTTTTCCCGTCATTTCGGCTTGCTAGACTCATTGTCACCGGTCGCGGCGCCATGCCGCGCATCCGTCGCGCCGCCCGCCGGCGACGCGTGACGCGGCGAACCTGCGGTCCGCCGTTCCCGTCCCTTTCCGGAGAACGCTTCATGTCGAACATCGTCATCGTCTATCACAGCGGCTACGGTCACACGCAGAAACTGGCCGACGCCGTCCATGCAGGCGCGCAGGACGCCGGCGCCACCGCACGCCTGATCGCGGTCGGCGAGATCGACGACGCGGGCTGGGCCGCCCTCGACGCGGCCGACGCGATCGTCTTCGGCGCGCCGACCTACATGGGCGGCCCGTCGGCGCAGTTCAAGCAATTCGCCGATGCCACGTCGAAACCGTGGTTCACGCAGAAATGGAAGGACAAGATCGCCGCGGGCTTCACGAACTCCGCGACGATGAACGGCGACAAGTTCTCGACGATTCAGTATTTCGTCACGCTGGCGATGCAGCATGGGATGGTGTGGGTCGGCACGGGCATGATGCCGGCCAACTCGAAGGCGGCCACCCGCAACGACATCAACTACGTCGGCGGCTTCACGGGCCTGCTCGCGCAGTCGCCCGCGGACGCGACGCCCGACGAGGGCCCGCTGCCCGGCGACCTCGAGACCGCGAAGGCGTTCGGGCGGCGCGTCGCCGAAGCGACCGCCCGCTGGGCGGCCGGCGGCCGCTGAGCCTGCGCCGACGCCCGCGCGCCCGCACCGGCGGGCGCCAAAGGGACACAAGACGGCCCGCCGGCCGTCTTTTTTCGCCCCGCGCGGCGCAGCCCCGCCGGTTGACGTCTTAAAATGGCGGTTTCCGGGCGCGGGCCCGCGTTTCATTCAGTGAGAGCGAGATGAGCACCAAAGTTTTTGTCGACGGCCAGGAAGGCACGACCGGCCTCAAGATCTTCGAATACCTGTCGGCACGCAGCGACATCGAGATCCTGCGTATCGATGAAGCGAAGCGCAAGGACGTCGAAGAGCGCCGCCGCCTGATCAACGCGTCGGACGTCACGTTCCTGTGCCTGCCGGATGTCGCGTCGCGCGAATCGGCCTCGCTCGTCGAGAACCCGAACACGATCCTGATCGACGCGAGCACCGCGTTCCGCACCAGCGCCGACTGGGCCTATGGCCTGCCGGAACTGACCCGCGCCCAGCGCGAGAAGATTCGCACGTCGAAGCGCATCGCCGTGCCCGGCTGCCACGCATCGGCATTCGTGCTCGCGATGCGCCCGCTCGTCGAGGCCGGCATCGTCGCCCCGACGTTCGCCGCGCACAGCTACTCGATCACCGGCTACAGCGGCGGAGGCAAGTCGATGATCGCCGACTACGAGAATGCGGCGCCGGGCGGCAAGCTCGCGAGCCCGCGTCCGTACGCGCTCGGCCTCACGCACAAGCACCTGCCGGAAATGGCTGCGCACACGGGCCTCGCGAACGCACCGATCTTCACGCCGATCGTCGGCCCGTTCCTGAAGGGTCTCGCGGTGACGACCTACTTCACGCCCGAGCAGCTCGCGAAGCGCGCGACGCCGCAGGACGTGCAGCGCGTGTTCGCCGAGTACTACGCGGACGAAGCGTTCGTGCGAGTCGCGCCGTTCGACGCGGACGCGAATCTCGACGGCGGCTTCTTCGACGTGCAGGCGAACAACGATACGAACCGTGTCGACCTGTTCGTGTTCGGCAACGCCGAGCGCTTCGTCACGGTCGCGCGCCTCGACAACCTCGGCAAGGGCGCATCGGGCGCCGCGATCCAGTGCATGAACCTGAGCATCGGCGCGGCCGAGGATGCAGGTCTCAAACGCTGATTCAGCATCGCATGCCATGCAAAGCCGGCCACTGGCCGGCTTTTTATTTACCCGTATCAGGCAATAAATAAAGAATTCCGGATCGCGCATTTACAAATATTTACAAGCTTTCAATTGCGCGATTACCAGCGAATTAACTTCCCCCTTCCCTCTCCAGTCAATCCCGAATAGGGATAAACCGGATACCGCCGCTTTAAACGCTGCCGTTATACGCAGGAAGGCCCTCCGACAGCCTGCCAAGCGTGGCACATCCCCCACTCCGGCAGCTTTCGGCAGTCCCTTGCGCGTTTAAATTCTTACCGAATGCCGCACGGGGAAAGGAATCAATACCCGATACCCGTTTAAATCGCCTTTTTTAGACGGGTTCATCAATTGACAGCAAAAATCAAGGCAGCGACATTAGCTCGCACAATTAAACGATTGGAGACAGCGGCATGTCGCACACCTTATCGAAGGGGGTGGCAACGGCCTTTGCCATTGCCCCTTTCCTGGTTGCCTGTGGTGGGGGGGACGGCGGCGCACCTGCGCCGATCAACGCGCCCCAATGTTCCGGAGCGAGCTGCGGCACGCAAGGGCAGCCGCCGTCGCAGCCCATCAACGGCGCACTGTGTCCGGCCAACGCCGACATCGTGAAGAGCACGTATCTCGGCGGCGCAGGTAGCGGCGAGATCGTCAGCGTCAACATCGACGCGGTCGCGATGACGTACACGCTCAAGTGGCTCGAATCGCCGATTCCGTTGAAGACGGGCACCGTCACGCCGAGCCGTGTCGGCACGACGATCACCGGCAAGGTCATCCATCCGCCGACCGGCACGCTGCCGACCGCCGAGCAGACACGTTGTGCGTTCATCCTCACGCCGGGCACGGGCCCCGCGGCGGACGGCTCGACCTATTCGACAGCCGCCGACTTCAACCAGGCGAACCCGCCGATGCTGCTGGTCGGCATGGGGGTCGCGGGCGGCGGCATTCCCGGCGCAACGATCCAGTACGACGGGCTGACGATCATCCCGGGCGTCGTGCAGAACGTCGGCCAGGTGCCGAACCGCCACTTCGATTTCTACCCGTTCCTCGGCTTCGCGAATACGACGACCGACCTGTCGAAGCTGCCGGGCACGTACAACGCGCTGATCTACCACCTCGTGCCGTCGGGCAACTACGCGACGAAAGGCACGAACTCGAGCGAGACGTTCGATGCGAACGGCGCGTGTACGTCGACGAGCACCGGCGGCTGCCAGACGACCGGCAACCCGTGGACCGCGAACACCGCGAACGGCGGCTACTTCGACAGCACGAAGGCGCCGCAGACGCTGCCGCAGACGCAACTGCCGATCGTCGGCGCGACCGGCAAGTCGGCAACCGCCCACATGGTGATCGGCCAGCTCAACGGTGCGACGGTGCCGGTGATCGTCCGCACGGGCAACGTGAACCTCGGCACGCCGCCGCTGCACCTCGACGCGCAGGTCGACGACGAATCGGGCATCGCGGTGCTCGGCGCGGCGACGGCGATCACGTCGGGCGCGATCGACGGCGGCTACGCGGGCGCGGACTCGAACTTCAAGTACACGGCTGCGCTGATCCGCGGCAGCAACGCGTCGTTCATCAACCCGTCTACGCAGGCCGAGGAAGACGGCTTCACGCTCGACTACGGCCAGGCGACGCCGGGCCTGCTGAACGCGAAGACGACACCGCCGAGCGGTGCGAGCTACCCGTCCGCATCGGGCGTGGTGATCGCGACGGGCGGGCTGTACGCGGCACTGGTCCAGGGCACGGTGAACGGCGGCGTCACGTCGACGTCGGCGAACGCGACGACGTCGTCGACACCGTACTTCGGCGTGGGCGCGCAGATCAGCAAGTAGCGGACGAGGACGCGGCGGCGGCTGGCCCGCCGCCGCGTTACGCACGACGCGCGCGGCACGGCGCGGGCAGGACGAGTACCCCCAACAGAAGCGGCCGACAGGGAGCTGGCCGCCGCACAAGACAAATCTGGAGGAGCAACATGAAGCGCAACCTCATTCTGGCGGCGGCCCTTGCCGCCCCCCTTCTTTCCGCCTGCGGCGGCAGCGGCAGCGGCGGCGACAACCCGCCCCCGCTCGTCGAAGACCGGCTCTGCCCCGCCACGCTCGACTACAACACCGTGTTCACGGGCGGCGCGGGCAGCGGCGAGCTCGCGAAGGTCCAGCTCGACACGACCAAGATGACCTGGCAGGTGACGTACGTGGAATCGGCCGTGCCGCAAAAGACCGGCACGGTCACGCCGACCCGCGCGGGCACCGTCGACAGCGGCACGCTCACGCAGGAAACGATGCTGCCGACCAACAAGCTGAACCAGTGCGCGTTCCGCCTGAACGGCGCGAGCCTCGATGCATCGCGTCCGGCGCGCATCTTCGTCGGCTTCGGCGTCGCGGGCGGCACGATTCCCGGCAAGGAGATCCAGTTCGACGGCGTGCTCGGCCAGGCCGCGGTGCCCGACACGAAATTCCCGTACTACCCGTTCATCGGCTTCTCGTCGATCGAAACCGACATCACGAAGGTCGCGGGCACGTACAGCCACGTCGGCTTCGGCGAAGTGCCGTCGCAGAAATTCGCGCCGGCGTCGATCGACGCGAAGGTGACGATCAACGCGGACGGCACGTGGACCAAGTGCGACACGACCGGCCAGTTCGCCGGCGGCGCGTGCGCGCAGCAGGGCACGAACTTCGTGCCGTCGGCCGACGGCAGCGGCGCGTTCCAGTCGAACAACTACGCGAGCCAGTTGAAGCCGACGCTGTCGGCGACGCCGCAGGGCAAGGGCTTCATGATCGTCGGCAAGCTGCGTAACCAGCTCGTGCCGATCCTCGTGCGCACGGGCGTCGCGAACCCGAACCCGACGCCCGACAGCAACGGCGTGCCGGGCCTCACCGCCGACGACGAATCGAGCATCTCGATCCTCGCGCCGCAGACGGCCGTCGCGGCCGGCTCGCAGAACGGCGAGTACATCGGCGTCGACAGCCAGTTCGATTACCGGACCACCGCGCTGATCGACAAGCAGGCCACGCTGCTCGATCCGTTCCAGCCGTCGCAGGCATCGCTCGCGACCGCGCTCGACCTCGACTACACGCAGAAGGTGCCGGGCACCGTCACGACGATTCACACGGGTTCGGGCAGCACGTCGCCGACCGGCAAGTTCATCTTCACGGGTGGCGTGTTCGGTTTCCTCGATAACGCGGGATCGACGCCGTATTTCACGATCGGCGCGTTCGTCCAGTAAGCGGAGGCGGAAGCCGTGATGAAGAAAACCCTTCTCCGCGCGGCTGCCGGCGCCGCCGTGCTGGCGCCGCTCGCGGCGCACGCGCAGAGCGCCGGCAGCAACGTCGTCACGCTCGGCTGGTTCCATATCATGCCGCAGCAGAGCAGTACGCCGATGACGACCAACGTCGCGCCGACGCCGATCAACACGCCGCTGCGGCTGCCGCCGTCGTTCACATCGCCGGGCACCGGGCTGCACACGAGCGGCGCCGACACCGTCGGCCTGACGGTCAGCCACTTCCTGACCGACCACATCGCGGTCACGTCGGTGGCCGGCGTGCCGCCGGTGTTCAAGGTGTCGGGCCAGGGCACGATCAAGCCGCCCGGACCGGCCGGCGCGCTCGGCACGCAGAACATCGGGCTGGCCTCGGTCAACCCGATCGTGAAGAGCGTGCGGCAGTGGAGCCCGGCGGTGATCCTGCAGTACTACTTCGGGCAGGCGACCGCGAAGTTCCGGCCGTTCCTCGGCCTCGGCGTGTCGTACAACTGGTTCAGCGACCTGCAGCTCAACACGAACTTCATCAAGCAGACGCAGGACAACCTCGGCGCGATCCTCGCGGCGGGCGCGGGCAAGCCGGGTACGACATCGGTGGAAGCGAAGGCGTCGTCGTCATGGCAGCCGGTGTTCAACGCGGGCCTGCAGTACAACATGACGGAGCATTTCGGGCTGATCGCGTCGGTGACGTACATCCCGCTGAAGACGACGTCGACGGTGACGATCAAGGCGGCCGACGGTTCGGTGCTCGCCGAGTCGAAATCGGACCTGAAGGCCGACCCGATCATCAGCTACGTCGGGATGACGTACAAGTTCTGACGCCGGCGAGCGCCGACGAATGGATTGCCGCGGCAAAATCGCAGGCAAAAAAAAGCCCGCCTAAGAGGCGGGCTGAATCCATATCAGAGGAGACATGGAGGAGACAGGTGCCACTATATCGAATCAGTTTCCGCATTGCAACATTTCCGTAGAGAAAATAAGGATTTTCCCTCGAACGCTGCCTCTAGTTCGCCATTGCCGTATCTGACCCCTTCCCGTTTTCCCGGTCGAGCACCTCGCCCAGTGCGTCGCGCAGCAGCGCGACAGGCCGCGCCAGTCGGCCCGGCAGCGTGCCGTGCGCGATCCACACGTTGATCCGCGTCTCCAGCCCCGTCGTTTCCACCACTCTCAGCGCATCGCGATGCGCACTGCGCGCCAGCGCATTCGGTGCCGCGATGCCGATGCCGGCACCGCGCGCGACGAGCGACAGCTGCAGTTCCGAGCCGAATGCCTCGACCGCGACATCGAACGGCAGCCCGGCCGCGCCGAGCGAGCGGCTCAGCGCCGAACGCATCCCGCAGCCGTCCTGGCTCAGCACCCAAGGAAACCCCGACAGCGTGTCGATCGACAGCGGACCGTCCGGCAACGGGTAGTCGCGCGCGGCGACGAGCACCGTCGGCTGCGTGCCGAGCAGCGTCGCGGTGATCGTGTCGGGCAGCGCCGCACTGGCGGGCACCATCACGGCCGCCACGTCGAGCGTGCCGCGCTCGATGCCCTGCAACAGCGCCGGCGACCAGCCGGCCGTCACGCGCAGCGTGAGGCGCGGGAACGCGTCGCGCAGCCGGTCGATCGGCCGCTCCAGCGCGAGCTCGGACAGGAACGGCGGCACGCCGATACGCAACTCGCCCGACGGCTCGCTCTCCGGCGCGCCCGCCGCCATCAGCTCGTCCACCGCGAGCAGCACGTTGCGCGCGAGCGCATAGACGTCGCGCCCGGCGGCCGTCGGCTTCAGCGGCTTGCTTTGCCGTTCGAGCAGCGGCATGCCGAGCAGCGTTTCGAGGTTCTGCACGCGCCGCGTCAGGCCCGGCTGCGTCAGGTGGAGCTTCGCGGCCGCGGCAACCATCGACCCGCTGTCGACCACCGCGACGAATGCCTGGAGATCACGCGTATTCAAAACAAACTCGCATAATCATGTTAGAGATATTTCAATTGTCGCATAAACATCGAGCGCCTACGATGGGGATTCCTTCGCCCCTTGTCCCAGGCTTCCGATGAACTGTCCTGCCAACCGTTGCCCCGCCTCCGTTCCGCCGTCCGTCACCGCGCCGCCCGCGCTGAGCGCCGGGATGACGCTGTTCTTCGCCGCGACGGTCGGCGTGATCGTGATGGACCTGTTCGCCGCGCAGCCGCTGACGGGCCCGATCAGCGCCGACCTGCACCTGCCGCCCGGCCTCGCCGGCCTCGTCGCGATGCTGCCGCAGCTCGGCTACGCGGCCGGACTCGTGCTGCTCGTGCCGCTGGTCGACCTGCTCGAAAACCGCCGCCTGATCGTCGCGACGCTCGCCGCGTGTGCGGCCGCGCTCGCGCTGCCCGCGTTCACGCGGTCCGGCACCGTCTTCCTGCTGGCGACGCTGGCGGCGGGCGCTGCGTCGAGCGTGATCCAGATGCTGGTGCCGATGGCCGCATCGATGGCGCCCGAAGCGCAGCGTGGCCGCGCGGTCGGCAACGTGATGAGCGGGCTGATGCTCGGCATCCTGCTGTCGCGGCCGCTCGCGAGCCTGATCGCGGGCTCGGCCGGCTGGCGCGCGTTCTACTTGCTGGCCGCGCTCGCGAACGCGGCGATCGCCGTCGTGCTCGCGCTGCGCCTGCCGTCGCGCACGCCGACGGCCACGGCCGGCTACCGCGCGCTGCTCGCGTCGCTGGGGCGCCTGCTTGCCGACGAACGCGTGCTGCGCCGCCATGCGCTGTCGGCCGCGCTCGCGATGGCCGCGTTCAGCGCGTTCTGGACGGCCGTCGGGCTGCGGCTCGCGCAGCCGCCGTTCGCGCTCGACCTGCACGGGATCGCGCTGTTCGCGTTCGCCGGCGCCAGCGGCGCGATCGTCACGCCGCTCGCCGGCCGCGCCGGCGACCGTGGCCACGGCCCGGCCGCGCAGCGGATCGCGCACGGCACGATGCTCGCGGCGCTCGTCGTGCTCGGCATCGCCGGGGCCGGCTGGTTCGGCTTCGACGCGCCTGCGCATCGCGGCATCGCACTCGCGCTGCTGGCCGGCGGCGCGGCGCTGCTGGACGCGGGCGTCATCGTCGACCAGACGATCGGCCGCCGCGCGATCAACCTGCTGAATCCGGCCGCGCGCGGCCGCCTGAACGGGCTGTTCGTCGGCCTGTTCTTCGTCGGCGGCGCGCTCGGCGCGGCGCTCGCGGGCAGCGCGTGGGCATGGGGCGGATGGAGCGCGGTGTGCGGCGTCGGCTTCGCGTTCGCCGGCGCAGCCGCCCTGTTCGGGCTCGCGGCCGGACGCGGGGCCGGCACGGCGGCGTTGACTCGCCCGCGAGCGTAAGCGGGCAGCGACGACGCGACGCCGAAAAACCGAACGCCCCGCCCTCTTGCGAGGGACGGGGCGTTCGATACGCCGGGATCCGGCCAGGCCGAAATCAGTGACGGACCAGCGCCATCATCGCGCCGAAGCCGACGAACAGCCCGCCCGTCAGCCGGTTGAACACCTTCGCGACGCTCTGGCTCTTCAGCGTCGCGCCGATGCGCGTGCCGAACGATGCGTAGACGAGATACCAGCTCACCTCGATCGCCGCGAACGTGACGACGAGGATGCCGAACTGCGGCAACGTCGGCTCGGCCGCGTTGATGAACTGCGGCAGCAGCGCGGCCGCGAACAGGATCGCCTTCGGGTTGCTGCCCGCGACCAGGAAGCCATTGCGGAACAGCACCATGCGCGACACCGATGCGCCTTGCGACACGGCATCGACGTCGGCCGCCGGCGTGTCGTCCACGCGTGCACGCCACGCCTTCACGCCGAGATAGATCAGGTAGGCCGCGCCCGCGAAGCGCAACGCATTGAACATCGCCGGCCATGCCTCGAGCACCGCGCCGAGCCCCGCCGCGGATACCGCGAGCATCAGCACCAGCGCGCTCAGGCAGCCGGCCATCGTCGCGGCCGAGCGGCGCAGCCCGTGCCGCGCACCGTGCGTCATCACGAGCAGCATGTTCGGACCCGGAATCGCCGACACGACGAACACCGTCGCCACGAAAAGCCACCACGTATGCAAGTTCATGACTGCCTCTGCCTGAATGTCGGGGAAATGAAACGTCGATTATGCCGTGAGCAGCGCGCGCCTGTCGCGCGTCAGCGGCCGGCGCGGCGCAGCGCGACCTCGCCGAGCACCGCGAAATCCTGGTCGCCGCCGCCGTGCGCAAGCGCATCGAGCAGGCTGTCGCGCACGACGCTCGCCACCGGCAACGGCACCGACGTCGCGTCGCCGGCTTCCAGCGCGAGGCGCACATCCTTCAGCCCGAGCCGCGCCTTGAAGCGCGCGGGCTCGTAACGCCGCTCGGCGATCATCGAGCCGTAGCCTTCGTAGACGGGCCCCGGAAACACGCTGCCGGTGATCACGTCGAGGAAGTCGCGCATCGCGACGCCGTGCGCGCCCAGCAGCGCCGACGCCTCGCCGAGCGTCTCGATCGCCGATGCGAGCGTGAAGTTCGCGGCGATCTTCGCGACGTTCGCATGCTGCGGCAGCGAACCGAACCGCCAGGTCTTCTGGCCGATCGCGTCGAACAGCGGCTGCACGCGGTCGATCGCCTCGGCCGGGCCGCCCGCCATGATCGTCAGGCGCGCGGCGGCCGCCACGTCGGGCCGCCCCATCACCGGTGCGGCGACATAGTCGATGCCGCGCGACGCATGCGCGTGCGCGAGCGATTCGGCGAGCGCGACCGATACCGTCGCCATGTTCACGTGAATCAGCCCGCGCGGCGCCTGCGCGAGCAGTGCCTCGTCGAACACGGCGCGAGCGGCGGCATCGTCGCCGAGCATCGAGAACACCGCGTCGCCGCGAAACGCGTCGGCCGGCGTGTCGACGATCTGCGCGCCGAACGCCGCGAGCGGCTCGGCACGCTCGCGCGAGCGGTTCCAGACCCGCACCGTGTGGCCCGCCTTCAGCAGGTTCGTCGCGATCGCCTGCCCCATTTCGCCCAGCCCGATAAACCCGAGATCCATCGCCCTCTCCTTCGCTCCGTGAAGCCGCGAGTTAATCACAGATGGCGGCTGCCTGCAGCGCCTGCCACCGGCCGGGCGCGGTGCGATACTGGACGGATGGCGACCGCGACCTTCCGCTTCCACGGCGAACTGAACGCCTTTCTCCCGCGCGCGCAGCGCGAGCGCGCGTTCGGGCACGCGTGTGCGCGCGACGCGACCGTGAAGCATGCGATCGAGGCGCTGGGTGTCCCGCATACCGAAATCGGTCGGCTTTGCGTGAACGGCGTACCGGCCGCGCTCGACCGGCCGCTCGGCGACGGCGACCGCGTCGAAGCCTTTCCGGAACGCGCGCGGCCGGCGGCGAACGGCACCACCGCGCCGCAACCGGCGCCGTGGCGCTTCGTCGCCGATGCGCATCTCGGCGGCCTCGCGCAACTGCTGCGCCTCGCGGGCTTCGACACCTGTTACGACAACCACTACCGCGACGACGAACTCGCGGCGCTGGCCGAGCGGGAGGGCCGGATCGTGCTGACCCGCGACCGCGAACTGCTCAAGCGGCGCGCGGTCGTGCGCGGCTGCTACCTGCACGCCGTGCAGCCGGCCGACCAGTTGCGCGAACTGTTCGCGCGGCTCGACCTCGCGCCGCACATGCGGCCGTTCCGGCTGTGCCTGCGCTGCAATGCGCCGCTGCACCCGCTCGAGGCGGCTGCCGCCGCACCGCGTGTGCCGGACGGCGTCCGGCAGCGGCACCGGCGCTTCGCCGCGTGCGACGTGTGCCGGCGCGTGTTCTGGGAGGGCTCGCACTGGCGGCGCATGCGCGCGGTGGTCGACGCGATGCGCGCGCCGCAGCCCGTCCGGCTCGACGAACCGGGCGAACCGGACGAACTCGGCGCCTGAAAAAACAAAACCCCGCATGCCGGAGCATGCGGGGTTGGCCGACCGATGACCGGCAACGCCGGCCGTGGCGGCGAGCCGCTTAGTTTTGCGCGCCTGCGTCGTTCGTGCCGGCGGCCGATGCGGCAGCAGCCTTCGCCTGGCCCTTCTTCGAACCGTGGTGCTTCAGCTGGTGCTTCGGCTTGCTGTGATCCTTCTTGGCCGGTGCCGGGGCAGCTGCCGACGTGTCGGCTGCCGGCGCGGACGCCTGTGCGAATGCCGAAACCGATGCGAGTGCGAATGCTGCGGCGATGATCGAAGCGAGCGTCTTCTTCATTGTTCTTCCTTTAGCGGAGAAAAAATCAAACGTACCGGTAAGTAAAGATGCGAGGCATTCGCATCGGAGCCCCAGGCCGCGAGGCCGGCTTTCGCCGTTCCGTCGCGACAAAACCTGACGCACTGGTTCCATAACGCCTCGTGTTCGCGGCAAGTTGACACGTTGCTTGCGTCCCTCGGGTTTCCCCGGAGGCGCGCGTGCGCTCCGGTCCCGGCGCCCCGTCCGGCGGCCGCGACAGCGGCGCGGCAAACCCGCTCGCGCGCCATCGGGGCGACGCTTATACTGGCGTCCATCCGTCCCTTCCCGGGAAACCGGATCGCGGCCGGTCGCCAGACCGCCGCCGTCTCGAGGCGCTCAAATTGCCCGATCACAATCTGGACAAACTGAAAATCGACCGGCGTCCGATCGCGCCGCCGCCCCGCCGGCGCCGGTGGGTCCGCTATGCGGCCGCCGCCGCGATCATCGTGATCGCGATCGGCGCCGGCCTCGCGCTCACCGGCCGGCCGACCGTCGAAACCACGTCCGTCACGTCCGCCTATCCGTACCAGAACGACACGCAGCTCAACGCGACCGGTTACGTCGTGCCGCAGCGCAAGGCCGCGGTCGCGTCGAAGGGCCAGGGGCGCGTCGAATGGCTCGGCGTGCTCGAAGGCACGCGCGTGAAGAAGGACGACATCATCGCGCGCCTCGAAAGCCGCGACGTGGAAGCGTCGCTCGCGCAGGCGCGCGCGCAGGTGCAGGTCTCCCGCGCCAACCTCGGCGTGGCGCTGGCCGAGCAGAAGGACGCCGAAATCGCGCTGCGCCGCACCGCCGCGCTCGCGCCGAAGGGCGCCGTGCCGGCCGCGCAGCTCGACATCGACACGGCTCGCGTGAACAAGGCGCGCGCGTCGGTCGGCAGCGACCAGGCCGCGATCGCGTCGGCCGAAGCGAACGCGCAAGCCGCCCAGGTCGCGGTCGACCAGACGGTGATCCGTGCGCCGTTCGACGGCATCGTGCTCGCGAAGCATGCGAACGTCGGCGACAACATCACGCCGTTCTCGTCCGCGTCGGACAGCAAGGGCGCGGTCGTGACGATCGCCGACATGGACACGCTCGAAGTCGAGGCCGACGTCGCCGAATCGAACATCGCGAAGATCCGCGCCGAGCAGCCGTGCGAGATCCAGCTCGACGCGCTGCCGGACCTGCGCTTCGCGGGCCGCGTGTCGCGCATCGTGCCGACCGTCGACCGCTCGAAGGCCACCGTGCTCGTGAAGGTGCGCTTCGTCGACCGTGACGAGCGCGTGCTGCCCGACATGAGCGCGAAGATCGCGTTCCTGTCGAAACCCGTGTCGGCGCAGGACCGCCAGCCCGTGACGGCCGTGCAGGCGAGCGCGGTGGTCGAGCGCGACGGCCGGCCGGTCGTGTTCGTCGTGAAGGACGACACCGTGCGCGCGGCAGCCGTGACGCGCGGCATGCGGATCGGCGAACTGGTGGCGATCCGCGGCGTGAAACCCGGCGACACGGTCGTGCTCGCGCCGGGCGTGAAGCTGAAGGACGGCGCGAAAGTGACCGTCGCGAAGAAGTAGCGCGCGCGTGAACGACGCACCGCCGCCCCTCGTCGAGATCAGCCACGTCGCGAAGTCGTACCGGCGCGTCAACCAGATCGTGCCCGTGCTGACCGACATCACGCTCGACATCGGCGAAGGCGACTTCGTCGCGCTGATGGGGCCGTCGGGCTCCGGCAAGAGCACGCTGCTGAACCTGGTGGCCGGCATCGACCGGCCCGACAGCGGCGAGCTGCGCGTGGGCGGCCTCGACATCTCGCGGCTCGCGGAGGCGCAGCTGGCCGAATGGCGCGCGGCGAACGTCGGCTTCATCTTCCAGTTCTACAACCTGATGCCCGTGCTCACCGCGTTCGAGAACGTCGAGCTGCCGCTGATGCTCACGCACCTGTCGCGCCGCGAGCGGCGCGAGCGCGTCGAGCTCGTGCTCGACATGGTGAACCTCGGCGACCGCACCAGCCACTACCCGTCCGAGCTGTCGGGCGGCCAGCAGCAGCGCGTCGCGATCGCACGCGCGCTGATCACCGACCCCGTGCTGATCGTCGCCGACGAGCCGACCGGCGACCTCGACCGCGCGTCGGCCACCGACGTGCTCGCGATGCTGCAGCGGATGAACGCCGAGCTCGGCAAGACGATCATCATGGTGACGCACGACGCGCACGCGGCCGGCGCCGCGCGCTCGCTCGTGCATCTGGAAAAAGGGGAGCTGATCGATGGGCACGCCGGCTGAGCGGCGGCGGGAGCGCGCGCGATGCATGTGCTGAAGCTGATCGCGCGCAACGCGCTGCGCCACCGGCTGCGCACGCTGCTGACCGTGCTCGGGCTGACCATCGCCGTGCTCGCGTTCGGGCTGCTGCATACCGTGGTCGACGCGTGGTACGCGGGTGCGGCCGCCGCGTCCAGCGGACGGCTCGTCACGCGCAACGCGATCTCGCTCGTGTTTCCGCTGCCCGTCAGCTACGAGAACCGGATCCGCGGCGTCGACGGCGTGACGGCCGTCGTCCGCTCGAACTGGTTCGGCGGCATCTACCGCGACCCGAAGAACTTCTTCGCGAGCTTCGCGGTGTCGGAGAACTATCTCGACCTGTATCCGGAATTCATCATCCCGGCGCAGCAGCGCGCCGACTACGACCGCGACCGCCGCGGCTGCCTCGTCGGCCGCCAGCTCGCGGCGCAGTTCGGCTTCAAGGTCGGCGACGTGATCCCGTTGAAGGGCACGATCTACCCGGGCACGTGGGATTTCGTCGTGCGCGGGATCCTCGACGGCCGCGACGACTCGACGATCACGCGCCAGCTGGTGTTCCACTGGGACTACCTGAACGAGACGGTGCGCAAGCGCACGCCGAAGCAGGCCGACCAGGTCGGCGTGTTCGTGCTCGGCGTCGCGAACCCCGACGACGGCGCATCGATCGCGCGCAACGTCGACACCGTGTTCAAGAACTCGCTCGCCGAGACGCTGACCGAGACCGAGCAGGCGTTCCAGCTCGGCTTCGTCGCGATGTCGAACCAGATCATCGCGGCGATCCGCCTGGTGTCGTATGTGGTGATCCTGATCATCATGGCCGTGATGGCGAACGCGATGGCGATGAGCGCGCGCGAACGCACGGCCGAGTACGCGACGCTGAAGGCGCTCGGCTTCGGCCCCGGCTTTCTCGCGCTGATCGTGTTCGGCGAATCGGTCGTGATCGCCGTGGCCGGCGGCGCGCTCGGGATCCTCGCGACACCGCCCGCCGCGAGCCTGTTCAAGCAGGCGGCCGGCGGCATCTTCCCGGTGTTCAAGGTGTCGGCCGAGACGGTCGCGCTGCAGGCCGCATGCTCGGTCGCGGTCGGCTTCGCGGCCGCGATCGTGCCGGCGTGGCAGGCCGCACGCGTGCGTGTCGTCGAAGGCCTGCGGGCGATCGGGTAACGACGCGCATGGCGATCCCGCTCACCTACATCGCGCGCAACCTGTGGACCCGGCGCCTTACCACCGCGCTCACGGCGGGCGGGATGGCGCTCGTGATCTTCGTGTTCGCGACCGTGCAGATGCTCGACGCGGGGCTCACGCAGACGCTCGTGTCGACCGGCGAACCCGACAACGCGGTGGTGATCCGCAAGGGCGCCGAGACCGAGATCCAGAGTTCGATCGACCACGCGCAGGCCAACGCGCTCGAGATGCACCCGGCCGTCGCACTCGGCCCCGACGGCCGGCCGCGCGTGTCGAAGGAAGCCGTCGTACTGATCTCGCTCGTGAAGACGTCGACCGGCAAGCCGTCGAACGTCGTGATCCGCGGCGTGTCGCCGGCCGGGCTCGCGCTGCGCCCGCACGTGACGCTCGCGGCCGGCCGGATGTTCGCGCCCGGCTCGTCGGAGATCATCGTCGGCAGCGCGATCGCGAAAGGCTTCAGCGGCACGCAGCTCGGCGACCGCCTGCATTTCGCGCAGCGCGACTGGACCATCGTCGGCCTCTTCGACGCGGGCGGCAGCGGCTTCGACTCGGAGATCTGGGGCGACGTCGACCAGTTGATGCAGTCGTTCCGGCGCACCAGCTATTCGTCGATGGTGCTGCGCATCCCGAGCGCCGACGGCTTCGCGCGCTTCAAGGCCGACATCGACGTCGACCCGCGGCTGACCGACGAGGCGAAGCGCGAGCAGACGTTCTACGGCGACCAGTCGAAGTCGCTGTCGACGTTCATCAACATCCTCGGCATCACGCTGTCGACGATCTTCTCGATCGCCGCGATGATCGGCGCGATGATCACGATGTACGCGTCGGTCGCGAACCGCGTGGCCGAGATCGGCACGCTGCGCGCGCTCGGCTTCAAGCGCAGGAACGTGCTCGCCGCGTTCCTGCTGGAAGCGCTGCTGCTCGGCTTCGTCGGCGGCGTCGCGGGGCTCGCGTGCGCGTCGCTGATGCAGTTCGCGTCGTTCTCGACCACCAACTTCCAGACCTTCTCCGACCTGTCGTTCCGCTTCGTGCTGACGCCCGCGATCGTCGTGAAGACGCTGCTGTTCTCGCTCGTGATGGGGCTCGTCGGCGGGTTCCTGCCGGCGATGCGCGCCGCGCGGCTGAAGATCGTCGACGCGCTGCGCGCGCAGTAACGCAATGACGCGCGCAGCCGTTCATCAGCTTGAGCGCGGCACCCACGCGCCGTGGAACCCGGCCGGCACGCGGCGCGGCAGGTGCACGGTCGCGACCGGCCCCGCGTCGATCGCGCGTGCATCGAGGATCACGACGTCGCTCGTATCGGTCGCCGCGCGGTAGACCATCACCAGCAGCCAGCCGTCGTCCTCGCCGGTGCCGCCCGCGCGCGGCACGAACACCGGCTCGCCGTTCTGGTCGCCGGCCGGCACCGCGTAGTGCGTCGTCGTGCCGCGCAGGTGATCGAAGCGCATCACGCCGCGCATTTCCGCGTTGTTCGGCTGCTCGACTGCATACAGGTAGCGGTAACGGCGCCCCGTCAGGCTTTCGTTGATGCGCGGCAGCTCGATGCCGCCGTCGGCGAGCGGCCCTTCGTCGACCAGCCCGTTCGCCGTATCGATCACGTAGCGCCACAGCTCGCCGACCGGGTTGTCGGCGAAGCGGCCCGTGCGCGGGTCGAGCCGCAGGAACGACGGATAGCGCACCGCGTCGAGCACGATGCACGACGCGTCGCAGTCGTACGCGTTCACGACGTGCTGGATGAAGCACGGCTCGACCTCGAACCAGCGCACCGCGCCGCCGTGGCGCGGCATCACGCCGATGCGCGCGGGCCGGTCGTCGTGCCAGCGCAGCGGCATCCGGTGGCCCTGTTTCAGCAGCGAGAAGTCGTAGCCGACGTTCAGGTCGAGCAGCAGGCTGCGGGTTTCGGTGATCGCGAGGTCGTGCATCATCGACGGCGCATCCAGGTCGATCTCGACGTCGACACGCTGCACGCCGTGCGCATCGATCACGCCGTAGCGCAGCCACGGCGCGCGCCAGTCCGCACGGAACGTCATCAGCTCGCCGGTCACCGGGTCGACCTTCGGATGCGCGGTCATCCCGCCGCCGAAGACCGCATGCCGCGCCGGCACGCCGAGCGAATCGAGCGCGACCGTGATCGCGAGCGGCGCGCCGCCCTCGGCCAGCGCGAGCAGCTCGCCCGCATGCTGCAGCACGTTCACGTTCGGATTCGTGTCGGGCAGCTGCGGCGCCTGCGCGGGCGCATGCACGGCCGCCCAGCGCTGCGTGCGCGCCCAGCGGTTCCGGTAGCCGGTCGCGCGGCCGTCGTCGAACGCGATCGCGTGCAGCATCGCGGCTTCCGGCCACCACGACAGCATGTCGCTGCCTTCGAAGCGGCCGCCCGGCGGATTCGGGCCGTTGCGCAGCAACGTGCCGTCGAGTTCGCGCGGAACGGCGCCCGTCACGCGCAGGTCGACGATATCGGCTTCGTCGGCGACCGGCGCGATCGCGCCGCGGTGCAGGTCGAATACGGTCATTGCGTCGGCGCTCCGTCAGCAATCTTCGGCGGACGGCGGCAGGTCGCCGCGCGCCAAGGCGAGCGCATGGTCGCGCACGTCGTCCGGCCAGTCGGCAACCAATTCCGCCAGCCGCGCCGGATCGTTCGCATACAGCGCCCGCGCGGCCTCCTCGAAACCGGGCAGGTCGCCCGCCATCGCCGACATGAAGTGGTAGGCGCGCGCCTGCGCATCGCGGTGCCGGTCGGCCGCCGCATGCGTGCGCCGCGCGTCCTCGACGAGCTTGCGCAGTGCAACCGACGCGCCGCCCGGCTGCGCGCCGAGCCATTCCCAGTGACGCGGCAGCAGCGTGACCTCGCGCGACACGACGCCGAGCTTCGGCCGGCCGCGGCCGCGCGGTTCGCCGGCGCCGGACAGCTCGCCGGCAGCGCCGGACGGGTCGCCTGACGGCGGTGCATAGCGCGCGCGGATGTCGTCGTCGGTACCGCGCAGGTCGAGGTCGATCGAGCGGCCCGTCGCATCGTCGAAGATCAGGATCGTGCCCGGCGTCGCCGCGCCGGCAGCCTGCCGGACCGCGAGCGCGACCGTCGCGAGCGGGCCCGACGCGAGCCGCCGGTGGCCGTCAAAGGCCGTGTACGAAGGAAGGAGCGTGGAGGTGGTCATCGTGGTCGCCCGCGGGCAGGAATCAGAATGACGCTATTTTTATCCGGGTATTAATTAGATGTCAATATTGTCCGGGTAAAAATTGACGACCGCGCGTTCGATTCATTCGGGCGACCACGGTACGGGTCAGGTCGCGCGAGCCGGAGCCGCGACGCCGCGTGCGCTTGCCAGCGCGTCGTCGAGCGACACATGCCCTTCGAACGCCAGCGATGCCGGCACCGGCAGGTTTTCCTCGATTGCGTGCGCGAACTGCACGCCTGCATCGTCGGCGAGCCGTGCGCGCAGTGCGGCGACACGCGGGAACGCATCGCGCTCGAACACCGCGTGATAGTCGGCCCAGCGCGCGATCCCGGCGAAGTAAGCGTCGGCCAGCGTCCGCCGCGCGCCCAGCAGCCACGGGCCCTCGCCGCGTTCGAGCAGCGCCTCGAGCTGCCGGTGCGCCTTCAGCACCTTGCCGCGGCCGTATGCCTGCAGCGCCGCTTTCTCCGCGCCTTCGGTGTCGTGTTCGTACACGTACCAGAGCGCGCCGAACGCGTTGAAGAACGTCGTGTTCAGCCATGCGAGCATCCGGTTCAGCCGGTCGAAATCCGTGCTGCCCTGGCGAAACGCGAGGCCGCTGCCGAGCGCCTGCGCGCCGATGTGGCCGAGGATCGCGAGGCTTTCGGTCAGCACGTCGCCGTTCGCGGTGACAAACGCCGGCGTCTCGGCGACGGGGTTCAGCGCGAGGTACGCGTCGCTCGTCACGGCGCCGGGCATCGTGATGCGCGACAGCCGGTACGGGCGGCCGATCCATTCGAGCGCGACGATCGAGCCGAACGAGCAGCCGGCGGGAATGCCGTAGAGAAGGATGGGAGACATCGGAGGATTCCGCAGAAGTTGAACGAGCAATCATGCTCCCACGGCGAACGATGACGCAGTAGCCGCTAAAATCGAAACCCATCGTTTCTTCACGTGGACGCTGAAAGTGAATCTGAACGATCTCTACCTGTTCGTGCAGGCGGTCGATGCGGGCAGCATGTCGGCAGCGGCGCGCCGGCTCGACCTGCCGAAATCGACCGTCAGCAAGCGCGTGGCCGAGCTCGAGCGCACGCTCGGCGCGCGGCTCGTGCATCGCACGTCGCGCAGCTTCCGGCTGACGCCGGTCGGCACCGAATTCTTCGAGCATGCACGCGCGGCCGTGATCGAGGCCGACAGCGCTCGCGACGCGGTGCTGCGGCAGGCCGCCGAGCCGGCCGGCATCGTGCGGCTCACGAGTTCGGTGCCGGTCGCGCAGCACATCCTCGCGCCGTGCCTGCCGGCGCTGGCGATCGCGCACCCGAAGCTGCTGTTGCAGGTTCACGCGAGCGACCGCCTCGTCGACATCGCGCAGGAAGGCTTCGACATCGCGGTGCGCAGCCATTTCGCGCCGCTGCCCGATTCCGCGCTCGTGCAGCGTCCGCTCGCGGCCTCGCCGATCATCGCCGTGGCATCGCCGGCCTATCTCGCGCGTGCCGGGACCCCGGACGAGCCCGCCGACCTCGCGCGGCACGACGGCCTCCACCCCGGCCAGCAGCCTTGGCGGCTGCAGCGTGGCAGCGACACCGTCGACGTGGCGCCGCGCATCCGCCTGCAGGCCGACGAATCGACGCTGCTGCTGCAGGCGGCGACGGCCGGCCTCGGCATCGCGTGCCTGCCCGACTGGATCGCGGGCACCGCGCTCGCGTCCGGCGCACTCGTGCGCGTGCTGCCGGGCTGGCGCACGGGCACCGTCACGACGACGCTGCTGATGCCGCACCGCCGCGGCCAGTTGCCCGGCGTGCGCGCCGCCGTCGAGTTTCTCGCGCAGCATGTGGCGCGCCATCACGGTACCGGCGCGGACGACGCGCGCCCCTGAGCGATCGCGGATCCGATCGATTCAAATGCTGAATCGATCAAGTCAGCAATTGGCATGAAAGCGCAAATGACGACATGACAGAATGGCCCGGACGCCCTGCCTGCTTCGGCGTCCGGTGCCTGCCCTCGAACCGGCGGCATCCGCACACATCACGCGCGCATCGACGCGCCGCCGCACGACGGCACCTTCCGCCCTTCGGAGGAGACAAGTCATGAATCCGCTTCACGCGCTGCCGGCGTCCGCGTCGGCGACGGCCCGGCGCACGCGCGTGCGCTGGCTCGTGCTGACCGTCCTGTTCGCGGTCACGACGATCAACTACGCGGACCGCGCGGCGATCGCGATCGCGGGCCCGAGCCTCGCCCGCGCGCTGCATCTGAGCCACGTGCAGATGGGCTTCATTTTTTCCGCGTTCGGCTGGTCGTACGTGATCGCGCAATTGCCCGGCGGCTGGCTGCTCGACCGCTACGGATCGCGCATCGTCTACGCATTCAGCATCTTCTTCTGGTCGCTGTTCACGCTGCTGCAGGGCTCGATCGGCTTCTTCGGCGGCGCGGCCGCGTTCGCGCTGCTGTTCGGGCTGCGCTTCCTGGTCGGTGCGGCCGAGGCGCCGTCGTTCCCGGCCAACAGCCGGATCGTGTCCGCGTGGTTCCCCGCCGCCGAACGCGGCACCGCATCGGCGATCTTCAACGCCGCGCAATACGCGGCGACCGTCGTGTTCGCACCGCTGATGGGCTGGCTCGTGCACGCGTTCGGCTGGCAGTCGGTGTTCGCGGTGATGGGCGTGCTCGGCTTCGCGTTCGTCCTCGTGTGGAACCGCACGATGTACGACCCGAAGGACCACCCGAACATCAACCGCGCGGAACTCGACTACCTCGCCGAGGGCGGCGCGCTCGTCAACATCGACCAGGCGACGGGCGGGCGCGACGGCGGCCCGTCGATGCGTCACGTGAAAGCGCTGCTGAAGAGCCGGATGCTGATCGGCGTGTACGTCGCGCAGTACTGCATCAACGCGCTCACCTATTTCTTCATCACGTGGTTTCCCGTCTATCTCGTGCAGGCACGCGGGATGTCGATCCTCAACGCGGGGCTCGTCGCGTCGATCCCGGCCGTATGCGGGTTCCTCGGCGGGATCCTCGGCGGCGTCGTGTCCGACGCACTGCTCAAGCAGGGCCGGTCGCTGTCGGTCGCGCGCAAGGTGCCGATCGTGTTCGGCATGCTGCTGTCGATGTCGATGATCGTCTGCAACTACACCGATTCGCACGTGCTCGTCGTGCTGTTCATGGCGCTGTCGTTCTTCGGCAAGGGGCTCGGCGCGCTCGGCTGGGCCGTCAACGCCGACACCGCGCCGCGCCAGATCGCGGGGCTGAGCGGCGCGCTGCTCAACACGTGCGGCAACCTTTCCAGCATCACGACGCCGATCGCGATCGGCTATATCGTCGACCGCAGCGGCTCGTTCAACGGCGCGCTCGTCTATGTCGTCGCGCACGCGCTCGTCGCCGTGATCTGCTACCTGTTCGTCGTCGGCGAGATCCGCCGCGTCGAGCTTCAATGAACGGCGCGGGCCGCGCCGGCCTGTCCGGCGGCCCGCGCGCCACCGGAACCAGGAGCGAACCGATGTCCGAACCCAGCCGTACCGGCACGCCGCGCGTCACGCGCATGCAGGTGATCCCCGTCGCCGGCCGCGACAGCATGCTGCTCAACCTGTGCGGCGCGCACGCGCCCTACTTCACGCGCAACCTCGTGATCCTCGACGACAGCAGCGGGCATACGGGTGTCGGCGAAGTGCCGGGCGGCGAAGGCATCCGCCACGCGCTCGAGCGCATGACCGATCTCGTGGTCGGCCAGCCGATCGGGCGCTACCAGGCGACGCTCAATGCGGTACGCGCGGCGCTGTCCGGTGCGGGTGCCGGTGCGGGCCGCACGATCCGCCACGAGGTGACGTCGGCCGGCGAAGCGGCGGTGCTGCGGCAGCCGCACGAGATCAACCTGCGGCTCGACAACGTGATCACCGCGATCGAGGCCGCGCTGCTCGACCTGCTCGGCCAGCATCTCGACGTGCCGGTCGCGGCGCTGCTCGGTGAAGGCCAGCAGCGCGACGCGGTGCCGATGCTCGCGTACCTGTTCTACATCGGCGACCGGCGCCGCACCGACCTGCCGTATCGCGACGAGACGCACGCTTCGGACGCCTGGTTCCGGTTGCGCAACGAGGCAGCGCTCACGCCGGCCGAGATCGCGCGGCAGGCCGAAGCCGCGGTCGAGCGCTACGGCTTCGCCGATTTCAAGCTGAAGGGCGGGGTGATGGCCGGCGCCGACGAGATGGAAGCGATCGCGGCGATCAAGGCACGCTTCCCCGATTCGCGCACGACGCTCGACCCGAACGGCGCGTGGTCGCTCGACGAAGCCGTCGCGCTGTGCCGCGGGCAAGGCCACCTGCTCGCCTATGCGGAAGATCCGTGCGGGCCGGAACGCGGCTACTCGGGCCGCGAGGTGATGGCCGAATTCCGCCGCGCGACGGGGATCCCGACGGCGACCAACATGATCGCGACCGACTGGCGGCAGATGGATCACGCGGTGCGGCTGCAGGCAGTCGACATCCCGCTTGCCGACCCGCATTTCTGGACGATGCAGGGCTCGGTGCGGCTCGCGCAGCTGTGCCGCGACTGGGGGCTCACGTGGGGCTCGCACTCGAACAACCACTTCGACGTGTCGCTCGCGATGTTCACGCATGCGGCGGCCGCCGCGCCCGGCACGATCACCGCGATCGACACGCACTGGATCTGGCAGGAAGGCGATGCGCGGCTCACACGCGAGCCGCTCGCGATCGTCGGCGGCAAGGTGGCCGTGCCGGAGCGGCCGGGGCTCGGGATCGAGATCGACATGGCGCAAGTCGAGGCCGCGCATGCGCTGTACAACGCGGTGGGTGGTACTGCGCGCGATGACGCGGTCGCGATGCGCTATCTGGTGCCGGGGTGGACGTATGATCCGAAGCGGCCGAGTTTAGGGCGGGTTTAGAGCGGGGCGACGGGACGGTGGGGGCAGTTGCCAAACGCGGGAAACGCCCGCATCCTGCGGCTGTCCGAATCCGGCCGCACGGCAACCGGTTCGGCACGCCTCCGTCCGACAGAACAACGACCGCTCGCCATGACGTCTTCCGATCCGAACCTGCGACAGGTCATCGTCCTCGTCCCCTACTCGCTGCTGTGCCTGCCTGCGAGCATCACCGTCGCGGGCTACGCCGCGCTCGTGAAGACGCGCGACATTTCGCACTTCGAGGGCGGCGCCGGTTACGCATGGCTCTGGCTCACGATCGTGCTGACGCTGGTGTTCTATCTGCTGGGCATCGGGATCGGCGTGCTGCTGCGGAAAAGACCCGCAGTTCTGGTGGCCATCACGGTGGCGTTCGCCGCTTTGTCGGTGCCGACGTTCAAGGCCGCCTGCGAGTTGCTGAGCTAGCCGGTGGAAAGAACGTGAGGCGTATCGTCATCGCGGGCGGGCCCTGAAACAAAACAGGCCCGATCGGTCGATCGGGCCTGTCCAACGCCGACGGGAACGCGAGCCAGGCGCGACGATGCTTCATCGCGCTGCTCCATCCGCATCCGACCCGCCGCTACCGGGCCGGGGCGGCGTGCCCCGCACTCCGCGCGTTATGCCATCGCGCCGTCGGCCTTGGGCGATGCACCGCCGACCGCATGGACCGTGACCGGTGCAGGTGCATGCTGATGTGCCTGCATCGGTGCCACCACCTCCGTCCCGACACCCGGCACCAGCCCTTGCAACGACCCGCCGGACAACCCGATTTCACCGAGCAGCGAATCGATCAGGGGCGCATGTGCGCGATAGGACAACGCCGCGGACATCGCCTGCTCGGCCAGATTGCTGCCGTTCGCAGCAGGCGTGACGCCGTCCGCGGCAGCGCCGCCGCGGTTGAGCCCGTCGACCTGGATGATCTTGATGCCGTCGATCGCCTTCATCGGCTCGACGGTCTGCTGGATCACGGCCGGCAGGGCCTGCAGCAGCGCCAGCTTGAACTTGAGGCTCGTCTGGTCGGACGACAGTGCGTTGATCGCGTCGTTCAGCGCACGTTGCGCTTCCGCTTCGGCGAGCCCCTTCTTGCGCGCCGCCTCGGCCAGCTCGACCATCGCGGCCGCCTGCATCTGGGCCGCATCGCGTTCCGCCCGTGCCTGCGTCGTGATGTGGACGGCCTGCGTTTCCGCCTCCTGCGCCGCCTCGATCAGCGCGACCTGCTTCGCCCGATCGGCTTCGGCGGTGCGGCGCGTCGTCTCGACCTGCTGTTCGGCCCGCACCGCATCCGCGAGCGACTCGCTCGCGCGCGCCTGCGCCTGGGACTGTGCCTCGGACTTCTCCGCGATCACGATGGCCTTTTCCTGCTGCGCGATTTCAGTGACCTTCGCCTGCTCGATCGCCGCCATCTGCGTGACGCGCGTCTGCTCGATCTCCTTCACGCGCACTTCGCGCTCCGCTTCCACCTTGCGGGTACGCACTGCCTGCTCGCGCTCGATCTCAGATTCCTGGATCTGCCGCTCGGCGCCGATCCGGCTCTGCTCGGCCTCCTGATGACGCTCGGCCTCGTACGCGGCGATCCGCGCGTTCTGCTCGGCCGTGCGCGTCTTGACCTGCTGCTCCTGCTCGAGCTTCATGAACGCTTCCTGCTGATCGATCTCGAGCTTGCGGGACAGCGCGTCACGGTTCTTTTCACGCACGGCCACTTCGGTGTCCTGCTCGACCTCGTTGCGCTCCTTGCGGCGCCGCTCGGTTTCCTGCGTGAGCTTCGTCAGGCCTTCCGCGTCGAATGCGTTGTTCGGATCGAAGTATTCCTTCGACGTCTGGTTGAAATTGGTCAGCGACACGCTCTCCAGCTCCAGCCCGTTCTTCGTCAGGTCTTCCGCGACCGTGTTCTGCACGCCCTGCACGAATTTTTCGCGGGCGTCCTGCAGATCCTGCATCGTCATCTGCGCCGCGGTCGAGCGCAGCGCATCGACGAACTTGTCATCGACGAGGGCACGCAGGTTTTCCGGTGCGAGCGTGCGCTGACCCAGCGTCTGCGCCGCGGTCGACACGCCCTCTTCGGTCGGCGCGACCCGCACGAAGAACGCCACGACCACGTCGACACGCATCCGGTCCTTCGTGATCAGGCTGTCACGCGTCGCCCGGCTCACTTCGAGCTTCAGCGTGTTCATGTTGATCGGGATCACCTCGTGAAACACCGGCAGCACCACCGCGCCGCCGCTCATGATCACCTTCTGCCCGCCGAGACCGGTACGGACAAACGCGCGCTCCGCGGATGCCCGAACGTAAAGACGCGCGAATATCATGCCGATCACGCAGATACCCACCACCACTGCCAATGCGACAGCGCCCCAGAATGAGAGTGCATTCATCATGATGTTTGTTCGACTCCTGTGTACGGATGGTGACAGCAACGTGCGCCAACCCGCGCCGCCCGGGGCGGCCGGCTGGTGAAACGGGATTCACAGCAATTCGGGCCGGGGATTTTCGATGGCGTGATAGCGCGAACCCGAAACGCGCGACACGAGCAGGACCGTCGTGCCTTTCGCGAATGTCCGTCCGGCCTCGTCCGGCTCCACCCGGACGTAGTGCTGCTGACCGTGCTCGTCGACGAGCCGCGCTTCGGCCGGATTGCCGAACGACGCTTCGCCCGTGACGATCCGCGCCGTACGGCCGATGAAATCGGCTTCGGACACCGCCGTCGTTTCGCTTTGCGGGAGAAAACGGGCGACGAACTTGCCGGTGTGGCGGACGAACGGCAGTGCCGCGACCGCGGCCAGCCCGACGGCCAGCGCCGTGGGCATCATGAAGCCGGCCAACGCCTGCAGCGAGGTCTGCAAGGCGAGCCCGACCACCGAAAAGCCGAGCAGGAAGAGAATCAGCAGGATCAGCAGCGGAACCCGGCCCACATGCAGCCAGCCGAGAAACTGGCCGAAAACGCCGGCGTCGGGGCCGGCGTCCGCGTGGTCGAGCCCGAAATGCATGACGAGCAGGTTGCCGGCGTGCTCGGTCAGGCTCAGCCCCATCAGCATCGACACGCATTCCAGCACGCCGATGACGATCATCAACCCGATCGCGACGACGAACGGCGCATTGCCCGGCAGCATCAGTGAAGAAGTCATTGTTGTCTTGCTCTCAGGTTCGGGAGCGAATCATCACGACATGTCGTCCGCCGACGTTCCCGATCGTGACTTCAGGCGGGCGACGCGTTCCTCGATTCGTTGTTCCTTGTGCAGCGTTTCCAGACGATACAGCAGCGACGGGTCCGCCGACGAGGGGCTGGTGCCCAACCCTGCCGTGCCGGTCGCGCCGGCCATCGTCCGGTTGAAACCCTGTTCGAGCTGCTCCGCCCGCGGATCGGCGCTCGCGGCGCCTTCCGCCGGACGCTCGCCGTCACGGGCCGTACGCGCCGCGATCAGTTCGCGCAGCCCCGCTTCCATCTCCACGCGTTTCGCGCGCAGGCCCAGCAGGTCGGCCTCGGCCGCCTGCGCGCGCTCGCTCGCCTCGTGAAGCGATTGCTGGAGCACGCCGAGCTGATCCTCGAGCTCGATCTGCCGCTCCGCGCCGGCACGCACGGCCGCATCGTCGTTGCGGGCCAGCGCGGTGCCAAGCAGGTCGTTCAACCGCTCGATCTCGTTGTTGATGCGCGCGATCGCCTTAGCCGCCTGGTGCCGTGCCGCTTCGTGCCGCCCCAGCGCAACCCGCGCGTGTGCGATCACCTCGTCGAATTCGCGCAGGTACTGCTCGAGGATGGCTTGCGGCATGCGGCTTTCGAGCGAACCGATCAAGGCATGCACGTTTGCAGTCAGCAGCCTTTTGACTCGGATACCGAAATGTTCTGTCGTCACGACGTGTCACTCCTTCAGGGATTCAGGCGGGCCAGCCGCCAGACGCCGGATTCGCGGGCCGATTACGGATTGGCCTGAGCCGGCTGAATGAGACTCGCCAATTCCTTGACCTCGTGCACGTACGCATCGAGCACGGCCGGATGATAGGCGGGAGGATTGCCGGTTACGGCAAGACGAAGCAGGCCGAGCAGCAGGCGCATGCTCTTCGCGGTCAGCCGCGCTTCGAGTTCGGCGGCGGCTTCGCCGATCGGCTTGCCCGGCGGCGCCGCCGTCACGAGGCTGGCCATGAGCTCCGGGAGTTGCGACGCGAGCAGCGTCACGATTTCAGAGCGGTGATGCGTGGCGTGTTCGTACGCGTCGATCGCGTCGAGCACCGGCCGCACCTGCTCCCTGAACAGCGCGGCGCATCGGACGAAATCATGGGCGCCCTTGACGCGGCGGCGCGCGTCGGCAATCAGCGCGCGAATCTTGTCGCTGGGGCTCGTCGCATCCGGCAATTGCAGTTCGACCAGCCACGCGAGATCGTCCTCCGGAATTCGTACCGATACGGTTTGCATGACGTTCATCCTTCGAGTCGCTTGCTCAAAGCATAGTGCGTCCGTATGCAAATGTATACGTTTGTATTTCGAGATAAATCCGGGAATCTGGCGCGTCAAAAAAAGCCTGATCTTGCGATGAGACAGGGAGCAAATCCTTGTACGCAAAGGGACGCATCTCTTTGCACTCCAACCACGGGGATCAAAGGACTCTGCAAAACGGGAACCGGGCGGATGAAAAAATTCTTTGCACTTCGTCCCAGTTGCCCTGATTGCATTGCACTTTGTGCATGTGGTGTCGTGGTGGTGATTATGGCCCGCTTCTGATGCAGATCCCCGTTTGATACAGGTATGGTTGTATGGAAGAAAATGAGTCGACACGCGCGGCAGAATTGCGAAATCCGTCACACAAGCAGGGGGTGTTTGCGAGGAAGCTTATTCATTGATGCGTCCCCAATATCGATTTCGCACTTGGTCACGCCGGATTTTTTCAAATCCTAATAATCATCCGAGGGTTTTCACCGTAAAATCGCGCGGGAAGTAAAAATAAACCACTGAGAGGCGGTATGGGCACGCGTGACATAGTCGTGGCAATCACTGGCGGATTAGCGCAGCAGGACCGTCTTCTAAAACTCGACACGCCGGCAGGTCAGAACGTCCTATTGCCCCATCGCGTGACCGGACGTTCTCGAATCGGCCGCGATTACCTCTTCCTGCTCGATTGCGTCTCCACGTCCAGCGATGTCCAGCTCAAAACGCTGATTTCCCAGGCCGTGACCCTCTGGATTCAGCAGGCCGATGGCTCCTATCTCCCGCATCACGGCTATGTGCATACGGCCCGTCGGCTGGGAGCAGACGGTGGCCTGACAAGCTATCAGCTCGGTTTTTCCTCGTGGATGCACTTCCTGAGGTTCCGTCGCGACCAGCGGCACTGGCAAGACAAGACCGCGGACGAAATCATTGCGGATGTATTCAATGAGCACCCGCAGGCGAAGGGCATGTACCGCTTTGCGCTCTCGATGCCGTTGCCGGCACGTTCCTATTGCAGGCAGGACGAGACCGACTGGAACTTCGTGCACCGGCTCCTGGAGTCGGAAGGTCTGTACGGTGTCTGGCAACAGGCTGCCGACGGCAAATCGCATACGCTTGTGATCACCGATCGCCTCGACACGCTCGAACCGCTGTCGCCGGCCACCGTTGAGTTCTATCGTGCGGGCATCCACACCGAGGCCGATGCACTGACCCAATGGGCAGGGACCCGCACGCTGCAATCCGTGTTGTTGTCAACGCGCACCTTCGACTACAAAAATCCTTCGACACCCTTCAATCCGAAAGCGACATCGGTGCCGACAATGGCGAACCAGGGCGCGTTGCCCGCACAAGCGGAAGTCTATGAATACACCGGTGGCTATACGTATCCGGAACAGGATCGAGGCGACCATCTGTCGAAAATCCGCATGGAGGAGTGGGAGTCGCAGGCCAAACGCTTTCACGGCATCGGCGGTCTACGTGCCATCGATGCGGGTCGGCGCTTCACGCTAACCGGACATCCGGAGCACGATCAGGACGCCGCGAACCAGAACGAATTCGCGAGCATCGAGGTGGAGTGGACCATCGAGAACAACCTACCGCTCTCCGGACATGAAACGAATTTTCCCCACAGCCTGAGTCATGCGCTGGCCGAGGCCCGTGGCGACGATTCCGCCCAGACGTTCGGCGTGTCCCATGCCGACGGATCGACAGGGTTTTACCGGATCGCCATCGAGGCGCAGCGCAGGGCGGTGCAGTACCGCAGTCCGTTCGATCATCATAAGCCCGAGGCGAAGCTGGAATCGGCAATCGTGGCAGGTCCGAAAGGGCAGGAATGCTATACCGACGAACTGAACCGGGTGAAGGTTCTGTTCATCTGGGATCGGCTCAACGAGGGTGACGAACGTGCGTCGTGCTGGGTGCGCATCGCACAGTCCGACACCGGTGAAGGCTATGGCGGCGTCCACATGCCGCGTGCGGGCGAGGAACTCCTGATCGGCCACATCGGCAACGATATCGACCGCCCAATTGCGCTGCATCGCGTGTACAACGGCGCGGCGAAACCGCAGTGGCATTCGAACGGCCTGCTGTCCGGCTATCAGTCACGGGAGTATGGCGGCGGTGGCGGTTACAACCAGCACGTCATGGACGATTCGACCGGCCAGCCTCGGATGCGTGTGATGAGTAGCCACGGCATGAGCAGCCTGCACCTCGGTTACCAGATCGTTCAGGACGGCAATACCCGGGGCGCCTATGTGGGTAGCGGTTTTACGCTGCGTACCGACAATGCCGGCGCGATTCATGCGGGCGAGGGACTGTACTTCAGCACCCATTCCACCAGCGTCGACGGCCAGCCGCTCGATACCAGCCAGCCACGCGAAATCCTGGCGCGGGCCGATCTACTGGTCGAGTCGCTGTCCTCCGCCAGCACGACGGCCAAGGGCGAAGATCTAAAGCCGGGACGCGAAGCCCTCGCCGCGTTCGCGAAGGCAACCCAGCATAGCAAGGCGGGTGTTTCCAAGGGCGGTAGCACGGCCGGTGGCGGGACCGGCAACGCGAACGTTTTCGCGAAACCCGTGATGCTCGGATCAAGTCAGGAAAGCATGGGCCTGACCACGCGTGCGTCGGCACAGCTGGTGGCCGACGAGCACCTGAATCTGGTGAGCGGCAAGGACACCTACTGGGCGGTCGGCAAATCACTGGTGGCGGGCGTCGCGGAAAAAATCAGCATCTTTGTTCAGCGTGCCGGCATGAAACTGATCGCGGGAAAAGGCGCGGTCGACATCCAGGCACTCAGCGACCAGTTGCGCCTGCTTTCCGAACTCGGCATGACGCTCAAGAGCAACAACGGCAGCATAGTGATCGATGCCAAGACTGAACTGATGCTCAAGTGTGGCGGTTCGTATATCCGGATTACCGCCGAAGGCATTGAGGACGGTACCCGCGGTGCGCGTACCGTCAAGTCGGCGTCGTTCAGCCGGCAAGGGCCCAGTTCGGTGGCCGAACACATGAACAGCCTTCCGAAGCCGGCGTTCAACGACAAGTACATCTTGCGCGACCGCATCACGGGCGATCCGCTCAAGAACCATCCGTACGAGATCGTTCGTGGCGATGGCACGCGCCTGAGCGGCGTCACCGACGAACTGGGCCATACGACCGAGCAGAAGAACAACGATATCGAAACCGTGATGATCCGTGCGCTGCGACCGGGCACCCGAAATTCCTAGGCAGCACTCGCAACCTCTACCGGCGAACATCCATGAGTGAAAATCAACCTGACAGCCCGGGCACGCCGGACCAGGATTTCGGCGACGACGAGGCCGAGCACGACGTCGTCCGTCTGGCATCGCATACCGATGAAGAGGGTGACTCCTACGCCCATGCCACCCTGACGCCGCCCGACGATACCCGAGCCAAGGAGACGTTGCATGACCTGCGCCCCATCATCCCGGTGATCTTCATTCCCGGCGTCATGGGTTCGCCCATCGTCACCAAGGACACCGGCAACGAGGCCTTCTTCGCGCCGAACATGGACACGGTCGGTGCGATGCTCGGCGGATTGTTGTCGGTCATCGTCGGGTGGTTTCAAAGCGCGTCGTCGCGCGAGACCCGTTTCGATCCTCTCAATGTGTCGGTGACACCGCTCGGGCCGATCAACGTAGGCGATGGCAAGACGATCACCGAAAAGGAGGCGCGGCGGCGCGGCTGGGGTTCGGTCTACCGCACCAGCTATCAGCCCGTGCTGCTGTGGCTTGAGCAGCAATTAAACAATCCCATGCTGTGCGGCGAGTTGCAAGGTGCCTGGTGCGAGCCCGATCCGAAAGGCAAGACGTGGACGCTGCATCCGGTGCTCGGCACCGCGCCGACACAATACGGGGCATACGGAAAAGGCGAGGCGATCACCGACGAATCCCCGGAGTTCAAGCGGTTCGTCAAGTTTCGCTATCGTGTCTACGCAATTGGCTACAACTGGCTTCAGTCGAACGACGATTCTGGGCGTGATGTGGTCACGGGTGTCGATTGCCCCGATCCGCAGACCAAGAAGAAAACGCGGCTCATGGGCATCACCGAGATCTGCAACGAGAACGACACGGGCAAGGCCATTATCCTGACGCATTCGATGGGTGGTCTGGTAGCTCGCTTTGCCGTGTTGAACCACGGCGCGGAAGGCTCGATCCACGGGGTATTTCACGGTGCGCAGCCGGCCACCGGGGCGCCGCTGGCGGCCAAGCGTTACAAGACGGGTGGCGGTCCCGAGGGTGGCATGAACGGATTCATCAACGGCAGCCTGCTCGGACGCGATGCGGACGAATTCATCGCGGTAATGGCGAACGCACCTGGGCCGATGGAATTGACACCGATGCCGGACTATAACAACGGCGCAGCATGGTGGATTTTCGCTCGACCTGACGGAACGATGGTCATGCAGTTCCCGAAGCATGGTGACGCCTACAACGAGCTGTATCTCAATGCTGATTGGTACGGTTTACTGCCAAAGGAAGATCAACTTGATCCGGCCAAACTGGTGAGAAAGCGACTGGGCAGGGATGCGAAAGGCGCCAATGTTCTGGTCAACCATTACAAGGACACCTTGAAGAAGGTGGTTAACCGGCAGAGCCAGTTGACGAACAATTACCATGGCAACACGTATGTCGCGTATGGCAACGGGGGGTTGGACACACGATCTCCCGCGTCCGGCACGACGACCGAGGCTACCAACAAGGACAATCCCACCATCGAGCAAGGGGAACTGACGAAGAACTTGCTGGCGTGGGGCAATGCCATCTGGACCGGCGACGTGCCGGCCGATGTGCAGGAATCCGAGCTCCGCGCGGCCAAGCTGCTGGACGATTCAGGCAAGGGTGAGATCCGCGTGCTGCTGCAGCAGCGCAATCTGAGCATCACGTTCACGATGCAGAAGACCAACAAGATCCCTGACGTGAGCGCCACAACCGACTGGGATCGTGTGGCGAGCAAGACCGGCATTATTCGAGGGGACGGCACTGTGCCGGCGTGGTCGGCGGACGCGCAAGCGCGCGGCCTGAAGCCGGATGTGCCGGGTGATCCGGCCCATGGCGTGCGAATGGCGTTCGTGCAGGCCGGGTATGAGCACATGAAGAGTTACGCGCATCCCTGGACACGCTGGGCGCTCCTCTACAGTGTGGTGCAGATCGTGAAGGATATCGATGTGCCGGGAGGTGCATGATGGCGCGTTTCGTTCGCACACTCTTTTTGCTGGCGGGCCTGTGTGCCTGCTCTCTCGCGTTTTCCGTGGAACCAACAATGAACAATCCGCTGCTGTCCAAAGTACGTCCGTGGTGCATCGGTCGCCTCGTGTTCGATCGCCCCGTTTCGAGCGAAATCTCGAATGAGAGTTACAAGTACCGCGGGGAAAAACTCGTCACGACGCACAACGTGCCCGCGGAGACATATAACGCCAAGGTCGCGGGGCGTGAGACGGAACTACGCACCAAGCAACGTGTGAATCCCGTCAATCTGAAGGAGAAGACGGGGCATGCGTGGCTGGAAAAGGCGTTTTCTCCGGTGCCACATTCGCGGGTTTTCGTCTTCAACGACTCGGTGGCGAAGGCGGCGGCATTACCGTTCGACACTGAAGGCTATTTGTTCGCCAACCGCACGCTCGTCCATACGACGAGCATGATCGGTCCGGATGTGCTGGACCAGGCCGAAAGCATCTATAACGACATCTACCGCCGCATCAAGGTGCGCGATAACTGGAACGTACCGACGGAATCGGGTTTCTGCTTCGATGGCGGCATCGTCACGGGTCCGTCGACCTATACGGAAGAGGTCAGCCAGTCGTTTGCGCTGATGCCGGGCCGGCCGGCGCTGCTGGTAATCAAGTTGCGCGACGCGATCGAAGAGGATCAAGCCCAGCCGCTCACCAGCAGCCTGTCCGCGTTGCGTGCGACACTCGATCGCATGCCCGGCAGCTATCGCATCCTGCGACAGGGCAAGCGGACAGTGGCCGGCATGGCCGCCGAGGAAGTGTTGTTTGCGCTGAAGGACGGCGACGTCACAGTGTATCGCTTCTACCTGCTCGCACCGGGGAATCCAGCGACGATGGCGCAGCCGCATACCTCCGTCGAACTGCTACTGGGTGCGCCGGCGCGCGACGACCTGCCGCCGGACCAGGCCACGTCGCCGGTCAGCGAAGCTGGGGCGCTGCAGACGTGGGACACGCTGGTGAACAGCCTGCGCGCGCGACCGGGCGCGGTCTGACCGGAGCCGAACGATGCGCCGCTACGATATCGTGAAAGGTGACCTGACGACGGTCGGTGGGATCGTGCAGGGCGGCGACGCGCACGATCTGCTCGGTGGCCGCGAGCAGGCGTATGAGACTGATCCGGTCTGGTGTCCTGTCTGCAAGACCATGGGACATATCCAGTGCGAAGGTCCGCGCGTCTCCACGACCGGACCCGATGGAAGGCAGGCGGCGCTGAGCGATGATCTGTGTGTCTGCGTGTGTACGCCACCACCACGCCTGGTGCCATCTCAGCAGACGTCGTATGTGGATGCGTAGCGTCGGCCGCGAGTTGCCGACGCCGACAGCGAATGTAGTTCTTTTCAGCTAGGGAGTCGTGTGATGGTCAAACAATGGATGGGAATGGTCCTGCTGCTGGCGTGGACGTTGGCTCTCTCCGGTTGCCAATCGTTCCGGGACTGCGTGCAGGCACTGGGCGGCGGCTGCCACTGATGCAAGGTATCGGCGGCTCCGGCGGAGCCGCTCCTGCCCCCTTGAGGTACTTCTTGATGCTTCTGGCGGCGATGCCCATGGCCAGCACAGACAACGCTGCGGCTGGTGCTAGCAGGCTGCGCCAGAAGGCACAGGCGATCTGCGCTAGGTCGAAGTTCAGTATGTGCCCGGCATGGTGCGATGCCTTGTTTAGGTCAGCAGGGGTACATGGCCGAGGGTCGTTGACTTCGACTATGCGCCAACGCTTGCCGCTCTCGATCCCTCGAGCGTGTGGCCGTCCGACATGAGTCTGGACCGCACGCGGCATATGTTCGGCCAAGTAGACCATCGCAAGTCGTACAAAAACAACAAAGCCGGCTCAAGGCCGGCTTTGTACGCGAAGCATAAGGCTGCACTTTTCAAGCAGAAGCATATCTTTGCACTTGGGGCAAAAATATCCTTCCTGTCTCATTGCGATCAGGCCTTTCAGATTCCGTTGGTGGAGCGGAGGAGGATCGAACTCCCGACCTTCGCATTGCGAACGCGACGCTCTCCCAGCTGAGCTACCGCCCCAACAGTCAATCATCATACACACGCATTTCTGCGCTTGGCAATAGGGGTTACGTCACCCCTGCAGCGTCACTTTGACGGCGCGCCGGCCAGCACCCATTCGACCACCGAACGGACGTCGGCGTCGCTCATGCGCGGATGCGCAGGCATCGGAATCGCGCCCCAGACGCCCGAACCGCCGTCCTTCACCTTCTTCGACAGCTTCGCGACGGCTTGCGGATCGGACTTGTAGCGCGCGGCGATATCCTTGAACGACGGGCCGACGAGCTTGCGGTCCACCGCGTGGCAGCCCATGCAGGCGTTGCTGCGCGCCACCTTCAGGCCGTCGCCGACGTCCGCGTGCGCGGCAGCGCCGAGCGTACCGGCCACGAGCGCCGCGGCCGCGGCACCCTGCACCATCCAGCGCTTCATCTGCTTCATCGGCACGCTCGTCATTGCTTCGGCGCCTTCGGGTTGCCCGGATGCACGTTCGACGAATTCGAGATCGGGGCCGGCGACTGCAGCGGCGCGGACTGCACCGACGCGTCGGGCACGGCGCCGACCGTCGCGCTGTCGGCCGGCGCGGCAGCAGCCGGCACGCCGGACGCGCCGCTCGCGGGCGACGCATCCTGCAGCGCCTGCGCGTCCTGCGGCTTCACGTACTGGAACACCTTCACGACCTTCTCGACACCCGGCACCTGGCTCGCGGCTTCCGCGCCGCGATTGCCTTCGTCCACCGTCACGAGGCCCATCAGGTAAAGGTTGCCGCGTTCGCTGACGACCTTGTAGTAGTTCGCCGAGATACCCTTCGTCGCGATCAGCTCGGACTTCACGCGCCCTTCGAGATACGAGTCGTTCGCGCGCGACGACAGCGACGACGCCGGCCCGACTGACAGCTCGTTGACGATGCCGTTCACGTTGTTGATGCCGCGCACGATTTCCTCGGCACGCTGCTTCGACGCATCGTTCGGCACTTCACCCGTCAGCAGCACGCGGCGGTTGAACACCGTCACGTTCACGTGCGACTGGTCCGGCAGCCCGTTGTTGATCTGCGAGAGCGACTTGACCTGGATCTCGCGGTCTTCCGTCTGCGCGCCGAGCGTCCGGCGATCGGTCGCGATCAGCGCGCCGCCGCCGGCCGCTGCGCCCACGACTCCGAGCACACAACCCTGCAGCGACACGGCAAGGCCCGCGGTCAGTGCGGCGAGCAGCGTGGTTCTGACGAGCGTCTGTTTGACGCGGCTTTGATTCATCGACGGCTCTCCTTCGTTCAATCCTCACCCAGCAGCATCGCGTCGATGCCGTCGCACAGGCAGTGGATGGTCAGCAGATGGACTTCTTGAATGCGTGCCGCGCGAACGGCGTGCACGCTGATCGGAATATCGGTATCGGACAGCGCGGCCGCGACTGCGTGGCCGTTGCCGCCCGTCAGCGCGACGACGGTCATCTCGCGCTCGTGCGCCTCGTCGATCGCCGCCAGCACGCGCGGCGACGCACCGCCCGAATCGAGCACCAGCAGGATGTCGCCGGTCTGGCCGAGCACGCGCACCTGCTGCGCGAACAGCTGCTCGGCGGCCACCGCACCCATGAGGCCGGCCTGCGACGCATCGGTGGCCAGCGCGATCGCGGGCAGGCCCGGACGCTCGCGCTCGAAGCCGCCGACGAGCGACGCGGCGAGATACTGCGCGGCGGCGGCCGACGGGCCCTCACCGCACGCAACGATCTTGTTGCCGTTCGCCAGCGCGGCGAACATCGCATCGACCGCGGCTGCGATCGGCAACGACAGTGCGTCGGCCGCTTCGGCGTGAAGCGCGGCGCTGTCGTGGAATTGTTGCTGAATACGTTCGACTGACATCGATTCCTGGTGAACTGGGCGCGTGGCACATATCGCGCGACATCGTGGGTGCGGCGAGTTTACCGTACTCCGGCACGCTCTCTGGGGGTCCGGCAAGAACTCTTTACATCTCGTCACACGTCGCGGCTACGCATCGTCGGTACGAAATGCGTCGCGCAGCCACGCGAGCCGGCCAGCCTCGAACGCGACGACGTCGAACCGGCACGCGGCACCGGCACCATGCCGCGCCCAGAACTGCAGCGCCGCCGCGACGAGACGCCGCCGCTTGCGCCAGCCGACGCTCGCGGCCGCGCCGCCGTGCCGGACACTGCGCCGTGCGCGCACCTCGACGAACACCAGCATGCCGTCGGGCTCGCGCATCACGAGATCGAGCTCGCCGCCGCGCATCGTCACGTTCGCCGCGACGAACCCGAGGCCGCGCCGCTCGAGAAACTGCCGCGCGCGCTGCTCGAACGCGGCGCCGACCGGTTTGGATCGCGCCGCGCCGGAAAAGTTGTCGCCCGCGCGCGCCAAACCGCGCCCGTCGCCCGGGCCGGCCGGCGCCGCGTGGCACAATGCCGACCTTGTTCCGCTTGCGCCGCGATTGCGTGCATTGCCTGCCATGACTGCCCTCCTCGAACTCGCGCATACGCAGCACTACCCGGACGCCGCGCTTTACGTGGTCGCCACGCCGATCGGCAATACGGCCGACATCACGCTGCGCGCGCTGCACGTGCTCGGCCTCGCCGACCGCATCGCGGCCGAAGACACCCGCAACACGGGCCAGCTGCTCGCCCGCTACGGGATCTCGAAGCCGCTCCTGGCCGTGCACGAGCACAACGAACGCGAAGCCGCCCAGCGCGTGATCGAACTGCTGCGCGGCGGCGAACGCGTGGCCTACGTATCGGACGCCGGCACGCCCGGCATCTCGGACCCCGGCGCGCGGCTCGTCGACGCGGTGCGCGCGGCCGGCTTCGCGGTGATCCCGCTGCCGGGCGCGAGCGCGGCCGTGACCGCGCTGAGCGTGGCCGGCGACTGGGCCGGCGCGTTCACGTTCGCGGGCTTCCTGCCGCCGAAGGCCAAGCAGCGCGCAACCGCGCTGCAGGCGCTGGTGTCGCATCCGTATGCGCTGGTGTTCTACGAAGCGCCGCACCGGATCGCCGAAACCGTCGCCGCGCTCGCCGATGCGTTCGGCCCCGCGCGCCGGCTGCTGATTGCGCGCGAACTCACCAAGCTACACGAGCAGCTGTTCCAGGGCACCCTGGCCGAAGGACAGACCTGGCTGGCCGGCGATGCGAACCGGCAGCGCGGCGAGTTCGTGCTGGTCGTCGAAGGCGCGCCGGCGGCGAGCGGCGAAGCCGACGACACCGCGCACGACGCGCTGCTCAAACTGCTGCTGGAAGAAGTGCCGGTGAAGAGCGCGGCCAAGCTCGCGGCCGCGCTGACGGGCGCCTCGCGCAACACGCTGTATGCGCGTGCGCTCGCGCTGAAGGAAGGGAAGGAAGGCTGACGCGCGACATTGCCGCGCCGAAACGATAAAGGGCTGCCGGAAGGCAGCCCTTTGTACTTGATGCGTGATCCCTGAATGCGTGAGCGGACGATCCGCCGCGTTACTTCGCCGAGATCGACGCGAACATTTCGTCGCGTGCCTCGCGCGCTTCCTGCGGCGACAGCCCTTCGATCTTCACGCGGCCCGTGCCGGCGTGCACGAGGCCGATCACCTTGGCAGCGGCATACGACAGGTCGAGCACACGGCCACGCTTGTACGGCCCGCGATCGTTGACCTTCACGACGACCCACTTGCCGGTCGACGAGTTCGTCACCTTGATGTACGACGACAGCGGCAGCGTGCGGTGCGCGGCGGTGAACGCGTTCATGTTGAAGCGCTCGCCGTTCGCGGTGCGGCGGCCATGGAAATCCCGCCCATACCACGACGCGCGGCCCATTTGGCGGAAGTCGGACACATCCTTGCCGTCGATCGGCTCGGCGTCGGCCAGCGACGACTTCTTCGCGTCCTTGCTGTCTGTAGCCGGCATCGATGCCAGCGCGGAATCGAAATTGAGTTGCTTGTCGGCGTCCGCCTTCGCGGCAGCGGCCGTCTTGTCGACTGCGTTCTTCTGGTTCGCGCTGCTGGTGGTCTGGCTGGGTGGCACCGCACAGCCCGTCAGCGCAAAAAATAATGCAATGGTCCCGAATCGACTCGGAAAACGTAAATTCATCGACGTGTCGCCTTCTGGTTCGGGCCGCTCCTTCACGACGCTGCGTCACTACGCAGGCACGCGGCCCGGACGGCAAATGCGTGCACGCCCCGCTCGGATGCGAGCAGGCGGCTAGCATGGGCGCGGCTTTCGTCTATGCCGCAACCGTCCTGATTAGTTTTCACGTCTGGCGCAACCTGTCCCCAACAGCCTGACCAGACCCCGCATGCCGCCATCGAACATGGTTTCACGTTCGCGCGCGTCGATACGACCAACGCACGGGAACGGCGGCACAGGCCTCATCCGGCGGCGCGGCAGCTGGGCCGCAAGGCGGGCGCGCAGCACCCGGCCGGACAAGACGTGAGCACCGAATATCGGTGCTGGATACACCGCCGGACTCCCCGGCGGCTGATGCTTGACGGTGAATCGGACGCCTCTTTTAACGGGGCCGAAACACCAGCGAATGGCATGAAATTCACGCGCAATGGAGCGCATTATACATAAATCAAAACCTTGTCTCGAAAAGCACCCCCGGCGGACCATTGATTCTCACTATGGCTGTAACAATCGACATGCTCGGGGAATGCCCGCATCGGTGCGTCGCGGCACGCGCCGCACGAACGGCAGGCGGCGCGCGCGACCGGTACAATCGCTCCTTTTAGCCGCCGGTGCCTCCATGAAAGTCACGCTCATTCCGGTCACGCCGTTCCAGCAGAACTGCTCGCTGCTTGTCTGCGAGAAAACGGGCCGTGCCGCCGTCGTCGATCCGGGCGGCGATCTCGACCGGATCCAGCAGGAAGTCGCGCGGCAGAACGTGCAGGTCGAGAAAGTGCTGCTCACGCACGGGCACATCGATCACTGCGCGGGCGCGAAGACGCTCGCGACGCACTACGGCGTACCGATCGAAGGGCCGCAGGAAGAAGAACGCTTCTGGATCGAGAAGCTGCCGATGCAGAGCGAACGCTTCGGCTTCCCGGCCGCCGACATCTTCGAGCCCGACCATTGGCTGAACGACGGCGACACCGTGCAGTTCGGCGACGAGACGCTCGAGGTCTATCACTGCCCGGGCCACACGCCCGGCCATGTCGTGTTCTTCAGCCGCGCGCATCGCGTCGCGATCGTCGGCGACGTGCTGTTCGCCGGCTCGATCGGCCGGACCGATTTTCCGCGCGGCAACCACGAGGATCTCGTCCGTTCGATCAAGGAAAAGCTGTGGCCGCTCGGCGACGACGTCACGTTCGTGCCGGGCCACGGCCCGGTGTCGACGTTCGGCGACGAGCGCCGCACGAACCCGTTCGTGTCCGACAAGGTATTCGGATGAACCAGACCGCCATCCCGGAAATTTACGTCAGCACCGACGTCGAGGCCGACGGCCCGATTCCCGGCCCGCACTCGATGCTCAGCTTCGCGTCGGCCGCCTACACCGAGGACAAGCAGCTGATCGCGACATTCTCGGCCAACCTCGAGACGCTGCCCGGCGCGCAGGCGCACCCGGTGCAGGAAGCGTGGTGGAAGACCGAACCCGACGCGTGGGCCGCGTGCCGGCGCGACCTGCAGGCGCCCGAGGCGGCGCTGGTCGCGTACGTCGACTGGGTCGAGGCGCTGCCCGGCAAGCCCGTGTTCGTCGCGATGCCGGCCGGCTTCGATTTCACGTTCATGTTCTGGTACATGATGCGCTTCGCGGGGCGCTGCCCGTTCTCGTGGTCCGCGCTCGACATCAAGACGCTCGCGTTCGCGATGACGGGCCTGCCGTACCGCAAGGCGATCAAGCCGCGCTTTCCGAAGCACTGGTTCGACGACCATCCGCATACGCACGTCGCGCTCGACGACGCGATCGAGCAAGGCGCGCTGTTCTGCAACATGCTCGCCGACCTGCGCCGGCAGCAGGCCGCGCTCGCAGGCCTCGCCGTGTCGGACACCGATCGGTCGGACAAGGCTGGGGCGGGACAAAACCCCACGGATCCGCGAGCAAATTAGCGAATCTCGCTCACCAGCGCCACACCAGATTGCCTTTCCTTTTCCGGCCCTCTAACATTCAGCATGTTGTTGCTGCCGCATGGAGGCGCAGGTGACGCTCGATTCCTTTTCGCAAAAAATCCTTCGCCTGTTGCAGCTCGACGCGCGCCGTTCCGTACAGGAAATTTCCGACCAGGTCGGCCTGTCGAGCACGCCGTGCTGGCGCCGCATCAAGGACATGGAACAATCAGGCGTGATCCAGCGCTACACGGCGCTGCTCGATCGCGAGAAGCTCGGCCTGCACGTCTGCGCGCTCGCGCACGTGCACCTCACGCGCCACAACGAAGGCGGCGTCGAGCAGTTCGAGCGCGAGATCGCAACCTGCCCGGAAGTCACCGAGTGCTACAGCACGACGGGCGAAGCCGATTACATCCTCAAGATCGTCGCGCCGGACATCAAGGCCTACGACGTGTTCCTGCACGAACGCATCTTCAAGATCCCGGCCGTGTCGCAGGTGCGCACGAGCGTCGTGCTGCGCGAAATCAAGTTCGACACGCAACTGCCGCTGTAACGCGCAGGCCGGCCCGGCTGGCGCTCGGCGAGCGCGATTGCCGGCCGCCGGTCACGCCTGCACGGGCATCGCGCGCGTGAAGCCGATCCGGCGCGCACCGAACTCGCGCTCCAGCGCGCCGACGTCGATCCGGCCGGCCAGCGCCGCATCGGGTTCGCGCGGATCGCTGGCGAGCGTCACGTCGATCTCGAGCCCCGTACTCAGGTAATGCAGGTTGATCGCCGTCGCCTGCAGGCCGCGCTGCGCGAGCGCCGCCTCGAGCCGTGCCGCGATCTCGCCGCGCGGCGGCAGCGCGAGCGCCGGGCGGCGCGCCGCGTCGTTCTCCGGGTCGACGTGAATCAGCGCATCGAGCACGCGCGGGTCGGTCAGCACGCGCGCACGCGCGGTTTCGGCAATGTAGTGCCCTTCGGAGACGGAGATCTTCGGATCGACGAGGATGTGCGCGTCGACGAGCGCGGCATCGCCCATCTTGCGCGTACGCAGGTCGTGCACGTCGCGCACGCCCGGCGTCGCCGCGAGCAGCGCGCGGATCTCGGCCGTGTCGGCCGTGTCGAGCGCGCGGTCGGACAGGTCCTGCAGCGCGTCATAGCCGAACGTCCAGCCCATCCGCGCGACCATGAAGCCGACGATCGCGGCCGCGATCGGGTCGAGCAGTTTCACGCCGGCCAGGCTGCCGACGATGCCGATGGCGACGACCAGCGACGACGCGGCATCCGAACGTGCATGCCACGCGTTCGCGACGAGCATCGCCGAACGCACGCGCCGCGCCTCGCGCAGCATGTAGCGAAACAGCGCCTCTTTCGACACGAGCACCGTCAGCGCGACGATCAGCGCGGAGAAATGGACGGCCGGAATGTTTTCGAGATTAACGAGGCGATCGCCGGCGCGCCAGAGCATGCCGATTCCGACTGCAATCAGGATCGCGCCGAGAAACAGCGACGCGACCGTCTCGTAGCGGCTATGGCCGTAATTGTGGTCGGCATCCGGCGATGCACCGCTGTGGCGATTCGCAACCAGCACGACAAAATCCGAGATCAAATCGGATATCGAATGCACGCCGTCGGCAATCAATGCCTGCGAATGCGCAATCGTACCGACGACGATCTGAAATGTCGCAAGCACGACATTCAGCACAATACTGACGAGCGTGCTCTTGCGCGCAACGGCGTGCTTATCTGCGCTCTGCGCGTCGCCGGAAAACGTGGACATGAAATATGAGATATCGGTGAGCGATGCGCAATTCTATCAAACGCGCCTCGCGAACCCGCCCAATACCCACAAATTTCTTATTTAAATCAATCGCTTATGCGAACGTGTCGCATTTTCATTCACATTGAATCATTACATTTTCATGACAATGCGTGCACACCGGCGGTGCCCGGAAACAAAAAAGCCGCGCTCCTGAACGGATACGCGGCTCTTTCGAAGCGCGGGCGACTTAAAAAAACGCTTAAATCGCAAACTGCTCGCGGTTCTTGCCGGCAATCCAGCGCGGCGGCTTGCCACGGCCCGACCACGTCGCGCCCGTTTCCGGATCGCGGTACTTCGCGGCCACGCCGGCGCGCGGACGGCCAACCTTGCCTGCCTTCGCGCGGCTGAGACCGAGTTCGGCGAGCGAAAAGCCGTAGTCGGCAATTTTCTGCTTCACGTCATTCAGCACTTCAGCGTATTCACGCGACTTCGCTTCTTCGATTTGCTTCTCCAGCTTCTCCCGCTGGGCCAGCAGGTCCTTGTAAGAAGACATAGTTTCCCTTTCTATCTGACTAATGGCGCCGGTCTGCAGCCAGCTCACCATTCATGAAATATATGTGCCTCGGATTTTCGAAGGCAGAGATTAGCACAAAAAAGATTTGATAGAAGCGAGATTCACGAAAATCCCGAGACCAATTGTAATTCGCACATGTCAATTTGACCGGCCGCGGCCTTTTCTCAAATTTTTACGTCCGTGTACAGAGATTAGGACATTAGCGATTGTCTATTAGGTCTATCAACATACGCAATTACCCTGTATTCGGAAAAATAGAAGCTTTCATCGGACGACAGTTTTGCTAAAAATCACATGACGTGGTTTGCTAAACGGACAAGTCACTGACCCGCGACGTCACGTCACATCGCGCGCGCATGCAATCAGCCGGTCGCGCAGCGCGCCGATATCGGCCGACGGCGCATCGAATGGCGTGCGCACGCGGCGGCCGTCGTATCGCCAGTCGGCACCGTGACGATCGACGCCGAGCAGGTCGAGCCCGTCGCGACGTGCGTCGCCGGCATCGTAGGCGTTCCACAGCGCCTGCTCGTCGTCGAACGCGAGCGGCGGCCATGCGCCGAGATGCGTGCCTTCGACCCAGCCCATCCGCCCGAACCCGCCGATATAGCGGAGCCGCTCGATATCGAGCGCCCAGAACGAGAAATCGCCGAGTGCGAGATAGCGCGCGGCGTCCGGCTCGTAGCGCAGGTAGCGCGCAGCGGCATGCGGATCGTCGCCGAGCGGCACGAACCGGCCGAGCAGCGTCGCGCGCTCGGCATTCAGCACGTCGCCATCCGGCGCGTCGACGACCAGGAAGCCCGACCGCTGATCGGCGGCGAGATTGCGCGTGTGCTCGGCCAGGCCGCTGACGAGGATCACGGGCCGATGGCTTGCATCGGGCGCAAACGGGACGACCGTCGGATACGGGAAACCCTGCGGTTCGCGCGTATGGGTGGCGAGCGTGCCGAGCGCACAACGGTGCAGCAAATGCAACGCGAGGGCGGGATCGATGTTCAAGAGGACTCCTGCGGTCGAAGGGCGGCGCATCGTTCATGCCGCATGCACTTCGATGTTACCCGCCGATGCGGCACGCCGCGCGTCGGCCAGACGGCCGATGCAGTCCGGTCGGCCGATCGTCGGCCGAATGGGCAGCGCCCGGCAGGATCGTAAGCGGTTCGATAGAATCGGACAATTCCGACGGACGCCGCGTGCGTCCGTGCATTTCCTGACGAGCCTTCCCGTGTCCGAATCCTCTTCTCCGCAGTCGTCGTCCCCGTTCGCCGCGCCGCCCGCCGCGCATCGCGCGCTGCCGCTGCCGGCCCGCCAGCGCGCGCGCACGGCGTCGATGGCGCTGTTCTTCGTCGCCGGCATGATGTACGCGTCGTGGGGCGTGCACGTGCCGACCGTGCGCGACAAGTTCGCGCTGAGCCCCGGCCTGCTGTCGATCGCGCTGTTCGCGGTCGCCGGCGGCTCGATCGCCGCGATGCTGACCGTCGCGCGCTGGATCACCCGCGTCGGCTCGCGCACCGCGTGCCTCGCCGGCGGGCTCGTGATGGCCGCGTGCGCGGCGCTGATCCTCGTCGTGCCCGACTACGGGATGCTGCTCGCGGTGCTCGCGCTGTTCGGCTTCTCGATGGCCACGCTCGACGTCGCGATGAACGCCGAGGCCAGCGCGGTCGAGATCGCGCTCGGCAAACCGATCATGTCGTCGCTGCACGGGATGTTCAGCATCGGCGGGATGTCGGGCGCGGCCGCCGGCGGCGCGCTGCTGTCGGCCGGCATGGCGCCGGCCGTGCATCTCGCGCTCGCGGCGGCCGTGAGCGCCGCAGTGCTCGTGGCCGCCAGCCCGGCCGTGCTGCCGCAGGTGCCGCACCACGAACACGCGCACGGCGGCGGCAATCGCTGGCGCTCGGCCGCGTTGTGGATGCTCGGCGGCATCGCGCTGATCGCACTGATCGCCGAAGGCGCGATGTACGACTGGGCGACGGTCTACATGCGTGACGTGGTCGCGGCGAGCCCCGCGCTCGCGAGTGCCGCGTATGCGGCGTTCTCGGGCGGGATGGCCATCGCACGCTTCGCGGGCGACGCCGTACGCGCGCGCTTCGGCGCGCCGCAGCTCGTGTTCGCGAGCGCGTCGCTCGCGTGCGCGGGGATGATCGGCGCGCTGCTGCTGCCGAATCCGGTCGTGGTACTGACCGGTTTCACGCTGATGGGCCTCGGCCTCGCGAACATGATGCCCGTGCTGTTCGCCGCCGCCGCGCGCGTGAAGGGCATCCACGCGGCCGAAGGGCTCGCGCACGTGGCCGGGCTCGCGTATTTCGGACTGCTGTCCGGTCCGGTCGTGATCGGTGCGGTCGCGCAGGCCGCGAACCTGACGATCGGCCTGTCGGTCGTCGCGCTGTGCGCGGCGCTCGTCGCGATCATCGCGCCGAAGGTGCTCGCGCACCTGAAGATCTGACGGCACGGCGCCGGCCGGGCCGAACGGCCAAAAAGAAAGCGCGCATGCGTTGCCGCATGCGCGCTTTCACCCCTTCTGTTGACCGCTCGTCGCGTTACATCTTCACTTCGTCGAGCAGCGACTTCTTGCCGCTCTTGTAGTTGTACAGCGAGATCACGCCGTGCTGCAGGTCGCCCTTCGAGTCGAAGGTCGTCGTGCCGATCACGCCCGTGTACTTCGTCGCCGGCATCGCCGCGAGGATCTTCGCCGGATCCGTCGAGTCCGCGCGCTTCATCGCGTCGGCGATGATGTACACGGCGTCATACGTGAACGGTGCGTAGATCTGGATCGGCTGGCCGAAGCGCTTCTCGTACTTCGCCTTGAACGCGCCGCCGCCCGGCATCTTCTCGAGCGAAGCACCGGCTTCCGAGCACACGATGTTGTCGGTCGCGTCGCCGGCCAGGTCGGCCAGCTTTTCCGTGCACACGCCGTCGCCCGCGAAGATCTTCGCGCGCAGGCCGAGCTGCTTCGCCTGCTTCGCGAACGGGCCGCCGGTGGCGTCCATGCCGCCGTACATGATCGCGTCCGGATTCTCGCCCTTGATCTTGGTCAGAATCGCGCGGAAGTCGACTGCCTTGTCGTTCGTCGCGTCGTGCGACAGCACCTTCAGGCCGAGCGCCTTCGCCTTCTTCTCGAACTCGTTCGCGAGACCCTGGCCGTATGCGGTCGAATCGTCGACCACCGCCACGCTCTTGACACCCTTCGAGTGCGCGTAGTTCGCCAGTGCCGGGCCCTGCTGCGCATCGGTCGCGACCACGCGATACGTGGTCTTGAAGCCTTGCTGCGTGTAGGCCGGGTTGGTCGCCGACGGCGAGATCTGCACGATGCCCGCATCGCTGTAGATCTTCGAGGCCGGGATCGACGTACCCGAGTTCAGGTGGCCGACCACGGCGACGACCTTGTCGTCGACGAGCTTCTGCGCAACCTGCGTGGCCTGGCGCGGGTCGGCCGCGTCATCCTGCGGGTCCAGTTGCAGCGTGATTTTCTGGCCGCCGACCGTGAGACCCTTCGCGTTGATCTCTTCGACTGCGAGACGTGCGCCGTTTTCGTTGTCCTTGCCCAGGTGTGCAATGCCGCCCGTCAACGGCGCGACGTGGCCGATCTTGACGACTTGATCGGCGGACGCGTTGCTTGCAGCTGCAGCACACAGCATCGCCGCTGCGGTGATCGGCAACAGCTTTTGCATCTTGATATTCATGTAAGTCTCCAGTTCGGTCCCAATAAACGCCATCGCCCGGTGCCCCGCTGCCATCCCTGTGTTTGCAATCACTGGACGATTCGCCGGTTGCATCCTTCATGCACTTGGCCTCAAGCACGTGAAAAACAGCCGCTTTTAGCAGCCGCCCGTCCGTACTTGCGCGCAAGTGTAGGTGATCAAATTAATTTGTGGGACTTTTTTGGGGTAGTGGTAACACTACTGATATGCACGCTTTGGAATGAAGACTCGAATATCGTCGCAAGCCCCGCCGGATAAGGGTTTCCGCTAGTTTTCGGCAGCTTGCCGAAAGGTCGATTCAATCGATTCCCGGGGCATTTCGATTCGGTATTTTGTGCGCGGGATCATTGAATGAAACGCGCGTGACAACGCGCGCGTTTCATCGTCCGATATGAACGATTCAGGCGAACGACGCACGCCATTCCGCGTCGAGCGCCGTGACGAGCTGCGACGTCGTCAGCGCATCGCCGCGCCGCCGCGCGAGCGGCGCGCCCTGCCCGGCCCACAGCGACAGGTAGTCGCCGTCGTTCGCGCGCGCGGCCGCCTGGCGCAGCGGCTGCGTCAGCGCGTTCTGCACCGGGTACGGCGCGACGTCGGCCACGTGTTCGCCGAGCCGCGCCATCAGCGTGTTGCGCAACCCGCGCGCGTGGCGGCCGGTGATCGCGCGTGTGACCTGCGTCGACGTATCGGTGCTCGCGAGCAGGCGCGCCTTCCAGTCCGCCGCGATCGCGCTTTCCGCACAGGTGAGGAACGCGGTGCCGAGCTGGGCGCCCTGCGCGCCGAGCGCGAGCGCGGCCGCGATCCCGCGGCCGTCCATGATGCCGCCCGCGGCGAGCACGGGCAGGCCGGTCGCGTCGACGAGCTGCGGCACGAGCGCGAGCGTGCCGATCAGCGCATCGTCGGCGGAACCGATGAACGTGCCGCGATGGCCGCCCGCCTCGGCACCCTGCGCGGACAGCGCATCGGCGCCGGCCGCCTGCCACGCGAGCCCTTCGGCCACGTGCGTCGCGGTGCCGATCACATAGGTGCCGGCCGCCTTCAGGCGCGCGACGTCGGCCGCGTCGAGCACGCCGAACGTGAAGCTCGCGACCGGCACGCGCAGCGCGACGAGTGCATCGAGCTGCGCGCGGAAGTCGGGCGCGTAGCGGGCCGGCGCCGTGCCCGGCGGCAGGCCGAGCGTCGCGTTCAGCGGGTCGATCGCGGCCAGTGCGCGCGCGACGGTCGCCGCATCGGGCGCGGCGTCATCGGGCAACACGAACAGGTTGATCGCGAACGGGCGATCGGTCGCCGCGCGGATCGCCGCGACTTCGGCCTCGATACGCTCGGGCGCGAGCGCGCCGGCGCCGAGGCTGCCGAGCGCGCCGGCGTTCGATGCGGCGGCGACCATCGCGGTCGTGGTCGCGCCGACCATCGGCGCCTGCACGAGCGGCAGGCGCAGGCCGAAGCGTTCGGAAAAGGCGGTGGAAAACAGACGGGCAGACATGGCGAATCCTTCGATGACGATGCGCGAAAGCGCTTTGTAAAGGCCGGTACATCGACTCTATCGAAGCGGCGCAGCGCCGAAAAATGAATAATCGAGATCGAAACGATCGCTGCGCGAGAAGCGGGCGTGTGCACTGCAGCACCCGACGATTGGTGGCACACTAGGCCGCCCTCTTTCACCCCGGGGTGCGCATCGCGCATCCCGTTCGCCAGGAGTTCAGAACGTGACTGCCCAATGGATCGACATCCCGACCGGTAACGACAGCTTCGGCGGCTATCTCGCGCTGCCCAAGCGCGGCAAGGGCCCTGCCGTCATCATCATCCAGGAGATCTTCGGCGTGAACTCGCACATCCGCGCGGTCGCCGAGCAATACGCGTCCGACGGTTTCGTCGCGCTCGCGCCGGACGTGTTCTGGCGCACGCAGCCGCGCGTCGAGCTGACCTACGACGGCGCGGATCGCGACAAGGGCATCGAGCTGATGAAGAAGACCGACGTCGGTCTCGCGGTGGCCGACATCGGCGCGGCGGCCGACGCGTTGCGTGCACGCCCCGAAGTGGCCGGCAAGGTCGCCGCGATCGGCTACTGCTTCGGCGGCCAGCTCGCGTACCGCGCGGCCGCGACCGGCAAGCTCGACGCGGCGGTGTCCTATTACGGCGGCGGCATCCAGAACGCACTCGACCTCGCCGGCAAGGTCACGCAGCCGATCCTGTTCCACTACGCCGAAAACGACCACGGCATCCCGCTCACGGCCGTCGACCAGGTGAAGGCCGCGTTCGCCGGCCGCGGCCACGCGTCGTTCCACGTGTACCCGGGCGCCGAGCACGGCTTCAACTGTACGGACCGCGCGTCGTACAACCAGCGCGCAGCGGCGCTCGCGCACGGCCGCACGCTGACGTTCCTCGCCGAGCACCTGTAAATAACGCCCGGCCGCGGGCCCGGCGCGCCGGGCCCGCGTTATGCTCCCATCATCGCCACGTGTCACGACGGGGGTGACTGCGATGCACTCGGACTATCTCGCGCATGACGCAACCGGCCTCGCGGCGCTCGTGCGCGACCGCAAGGCCAGCCCGCGCGAACTGCTCGACGCCGCGATCGGCCAGGCCGAAGCGGTCAACGGCGCGATCAACGCGATCGTGCTGCAGGATTACGAAGCCGCGCGCCAGCGCGCGACCGCCGCGCCCGAACCCGGCGCCGACGCGCCGTTCGCGGGCGTGCCTTATCTCGTCAAGGATCTCGGTGCGGCCGTCGCCGGGCTGCCGCTGTCGATGGGCAGCCGGCATTACCGGTATTTCGTGCCGGCCGACGATTCGCCGGTGATCGCACGCAGCCGCGCGGCGGGCCTGAACGTGTTCGGCAAGACCAATACGTCGGAAATCGGCCAGATGCCGTACACCGAACCCGAGTTGTTCGGCGCGTGCCGCAATCCGTGGAATCTCGACCACACGCCCGGCGGCTCGAGCGGCGGCGCCGCGGCGGCCGTCGCGGCCGGCATCGTGCCGCTCGCGCATGCGTCCGACGGCGGCGGCTCGATCCGCATCCCCGCATCGTGTTGCGGGCTGTTCGGCCTGAAGCCGAGCCGCAACCCGGCACTCGTCGACCTGCCGTCGAACGGCGAGCTCGTCGTCCAGCATGCGATATCGCGCAGCGTGCGCGACAGCGCACTGCTGCTCGACGTGACGACCGGCCAGACGCTGCCGGCCGGCGCGCCCGGCACCTTCCTCGGCGCACTCGACACGCCGCCCGGCCCGCTGCGGATCGGTTTCGTCGTCGATCCGATGCTCGCGCCGGCGCTCGCCGACGACACGCGCGCGGCGCTCGACGATGCGGCCGCGCTGCTCGAATCGCTCGGCCACCATGTCGAACCGGCGACGTTGAACGTCGACTACGCGCGTGCGGCCGAGACCTTCCTCACGCTGTGGGCGACGATCGCCGAGGAAATGGTGCTCGGCGCGCGCGAGCTGACGGGCCGCACGCCGCGACGCGGCGAATTCGAGGCCGCGACGTGGGCGATGGCCGTGGTCGGCCGGCGCCTCGCGCGCACGCGCCTGCCGGACGTGCTCGAATGGCAGCGCCAACTGACCGTGCAGGTGTCCGGCCTCGTGTCGCGCTACGACGCGATCCTGTGCGCGTCGCTCGCCGCGCCGCCGGTGAAGATCGGCGAGCTGCAGCCGACGCCGTTCGAATCCGCGCAGATGAAGCTGCTTGCCGCGCTGCCGGTGAAACCCCTGCTGAAGGAAATGCTCGCGAAGTCGTCGGAGAAGGCGTTCGCGTGGGCCGGCTGCACCGAGCTCTTCAACCTGACCGGCCAGCCGGCGATGTCGGTTCCGCTCTACTGGAATGCGCGCGGGCTGCCGATCGGCGTGCAGTTCGCCGCGCGCCACGCCGACGAAGCGTTGTTGCTGAAGCTCGCGCGGCAGCTCGAACAGGCGCGGCCGTGGTTCGACCGCCGCCCGCCGCTGATGCAGGCGCAGCGCTGACGCGGGCAAGCGCCTCCGCCGCACGTCACGCATCAACCGTCACGACGAAAAAAGCCCCGCCGGCGAACCCGGCGGGGCTTGTGCGCATGCAACCGCGTGACCGCGCCTTGACCGCGCTTACACGGCGAGCCGTTCGCAGATCGTTCGCGTGGCGGTCGCCGCGTTCAGCGTGTAGAAGTGCAGGCCCGGCACGCCCGCATCGATCAGGCGCTGGCACAGGCCCGTGACGACGTCCGCGCCGAACGCGCGGATCGACTCGCGATCGTCGCCGAAGCTCTCGAGCCGGCGCGCGACCCAGCGCGGCACTTCGGCGCCGCACATCTCGGAGAAGCGCATCAGCTGCGAGAAGTTCGTGATCGGCATGATGCCCGGCACGATCGGCACGTCCACACCCAGCTTGCGCGCATCGTCGACGAAGCGGAAATACGCGTCCGCGTTGAAGAAGTACTGCGTGATCGCGGAATTCGCGCCGGCTTTCACCTTGCGCGCGAAATTCTCGAGATCGGCCTTCGGCGAGCGCGACTGCGGGTGGTACTCCGGATAGCCGGCGACTTCGATGTGGAACCAGTCGCCATGCTCGGCGCGGATGAAGCTGACGAGCTCGGACGCATAGCGCAGCTCGCCGACCTCGCCCATCCCCGACGGCAGGTCGCCGCGCAGCGCGACGATGTGCCGGATGCCGTGCGAGCGGTACTGGTCGAGGATCGCGCGCAGGCTGTCGCGCGACGAGCCGATGCACGACAGGTGCGGCGCGGCCTCGAGGCCGTCCTTCTGCATGTCGAGCACGGTATCGAGCGTGCCTTGCTGCGTCGAGCCGCCGGCGCCGAACGTCACGGAGACGAATTTCGGCTGCAGCGGCAGCAGCTGCGCGCGCGTCGCGCGCAGCTTCTCGACGCCGTCCGCCGTCTTCGGCGGGAAGAATTCAAACGAGAGTTCGATCGGTTTCATGATTCGATGGGGTTGGGCCTGCGCCCGCCGGCCCGTCAGCCGATGTCGCGCTGGCCGAAGATCAGGGCGGACAGCAGCCACGACACGATGCTGTACAGGATCGAACCGAAGAACGCGGACCAGAATCCCGACACCTCGAAGCCCTTCAGCAGCGACGATGCGAACCAGAAGCACAGCGCGTTCACGACGAGGATGAACACCCCGAGCGTAACGATCGTCACGGGCAGCGTCAGCAGGATCAGCACCGGACGGATCACCGTGTTGATCAGGCCCAGCACGACCGCGATGATCAGCGCGGTGCCGAAGCTCTTGATGTGGATCGACGGCACGAGATACGTGATGATCAGCAGCGCGAGCGCGTTGATGACCCAGGTGAGGATGACGCTCATGGAGTGCTCCGGTTCAGTGGTCGATCGGTACGATCGATGAGCGCCGCCGCGCCGTGCGCCCGCAACGGGCGCGCACGGTGCGGCGGCGGCCGCGCATCAATAGCGGTAGTGGTTCGGCTTGAACGGGCCGTCCTTCTGCACGCCGATGTACGAAGCCTGCTCGTCCGACAGCACGGACAGGTTCGCGCCGATGCGCGCCAGGTGCAGGCGCGCGACCTTTTCATCGAGATGCTTCGGCAGCACGTACACCTTGTTCTCGTACTCGTTGCCGCGCACGAACAGCTCGATCTGCGCGAGCGTCTGGTTCGCGAACGAGTTCGACATCACGAACGACGGGTGGCCGGTCGCGCAGCCGAGGTTCACGAGGCGGCCTTCCGCCAGCAGGATCACGCGCTTGCCGTCCGGGAAGATGATGTGGTCGACCTGCGGCTTGATGTTTTCCCACTGGTACTGGCGCGTCGACGCAACGTCGATTTCCGAATCGAAGTGGCCGATGTTGCAGACGATCGCGTTGTGGCGCATCGCCTTCATGTGATCGTGGTTGATCACGTGGTAGTTGCCGGTGGCCGTCACGAAGATGTCGGCCTTGTCGGCCGCGTATTCCATCGTCACGACGCGGTAGCCTTCCATCGCCGCCTGCAGTGCGCAGATCGGATCGATTTCGGTGACCCACACGGTCGCGCCAAGGCCGCGCAGCGACTGCGCGCAGCCCTTGCCCACGTCGCCGTAGCCCGCGACGACCGCGACCTTGCCCGCGATCATCACGTCGGTCGCGCGCTTGATGCCGTCGACCAGCGATTCACGGCAGCCGTACAGGTTGTCGAACTTCGACTTCGTGACCGAATCGTTCACGTTGAACGCCGGGAACGGCAGGCGGCCGTCCTTTTCCATCTGGTACAGGCGGTGCACGCCGGTCGTGGTTTCTTCGGTCACGCCCTTGATGTGCGCGAGGCGCTTCGAGTACCAGGTCGCGTCGATGTCGAGGTGCTTCGCGATCGACTTGTACAGCGCGACTTCTTCCTCGTTGGTCGGCTTCGCGATCACCGAACGGTCCTTCTCGGCCTTCGCGCCGAGGATCAGCAGCAGCGTGGCATCGCCGCCGTCGTCCAGGATCATGTTCGCGAATTCGCCGTTCGGCCATTCGAAGATGCGGTGCGAGAATTCCCAGTACTCGTCGAGCGACTCGCCCTTGAACGCGAACACCGGCGTGCCGGCTTCGACGATCGCTGCCGCAGCGTGGTCCTGCGTCGAGAAGATGTTGCACGACGCCCAACGGACGTCCGCGCCGAGCGCCTTCAGCGTCTCGATCAGCACGCCCGTCTGGATCGTCATGTGCAGCGAACCGGCAATGCGCGCGCCCTTCAGCGGCTGCTGTGCCTTGTATTCGTCGCGGATCTGCACGAGGCCCGGCATTTCGGTCTCGGCGATGTTGAGTTCCTTGCGGCCCCAGCCGGCCAGCGCCATGTCGGCGACGACGTAATCGTGGGAAGCCTTGGAATCGATAATGGCGTTCATCACGCCCTCCTTTCTAAAAAGTTTCTAGATTGGTGACGTGAGCGCCGTTCAGGAAGCGGGGCCGGCGCGACGGTCGCGAAATGCGTGCCGCACGGCTGCTTGGTGAAGCCTTCCGAGCCTGGCGGACAGGGATGTCCGTCGCAACGCTCCTCGGAAAACGGAGGGGATTGTAGCAAATCGGCGCGCAAAATGCGCGAGCACGATACCCGCGCGCGGCGTCGGCGCGCGTGGCCGCCCTGAAAGGGTCAGGACTCCGCGCCGACCCAGGCCTGTTCGCGCAGCCGCGCGCGCAGGCGCGCGACGGCCTGGCTGTGCAGCTGGCACACGCGCGACTCGCTCACCTCGAGCACCGCGCCGATCTCGCGCAGATTCAGACCCCGTTCGTAATAGAGCGACATCAGCAGCTTCTCGCGCTCCGGCAGCCGCTCGATCGCCTCGACGAGCGCCTCGCGCAGGTGCTCGTCGAGCAGCGCGGACAGCGGATCGGCGTGATCGACGCGATAGCGGTCGAGAAACGGCTCGTCGTCGGCCGCACGGTCGAAATCCTCGTAGTAGATGAGCTGGCTGCCGTGCAGGTCCTGCAGCATCCCCTGGTATTCGTCGAGCGGCATCTTCAGGTGCTCGGCGATCTCGGTCTCGCTCGCCGAGCGGCCGAGATGCTGCTCGACCTGGTGCACCGCGTGCTCGACCTCGCGCGACGTCTTGCGCATGCTGCGCGGCAGCCAGTCGTTGCTGCGCAGCTCGTCGAGCATCGCGCCGCGGATGCGCTGCGTCGCGTAGGTCTCGAACTGCGCGCCCTGGTCTTCCTTGTAGCGACCGGCCGCGTCCATCAGGCCGATCATGCCGGCCTGGATCAGGTCGTCGAGATCGACGCTCGCCGGCATCTTCGCGACGAGCTGCAGACCGAGGCGGCGCACCAGCGGCGCATATTGCGCGAGCACGTCGGCCTGGGACATCTTTCCTTGAGCGTTGTACATCATGGCTCTCTCCTTGCGGTGGCGCTCACGCGGCGTGTGCCGCGCCCGCCTCGTACGACGGTTTGCCGCCCGCGTGGACCGCGCGCCCCGCACCCGAACGCGGGCGCATCGGCCAGTACAGCAGGTCGGCGGCAATCTGCCGGTAATCGCGCGCGGCCGGCGACGACGGGAACGCGTCGACCACCGCATGCGTCAGTTCGCGCGCATGCTCGACGAGCGGATCGGCGCTCACGCAGCCCGCGTCGGCGATCGACACGGTCAGGTAGCGGCTCGCGACGCCCGCGAGGTTGTCGAACGCCGTCTTCGCGTCCGCGTGGCTGCCGACGTGATTGGTCAGCACGCGGAACTGCGCGAACGCGTGCGCGAAATGCAGCCGCTTCATGCACGCGTACGCCTCGGTGATCGCCTGCGCGGCGACGCGCGTGACGACCAGCACGTCGTGCGCCTCGCGTGCGAGCGCCGAGAACGCGCCGTCGGCGCCGAGCTGCGCGTCGACCAGCACGATGTCGGCCGGGCCGTCGATGAAATCGCTCAGCTGCGCGTCGCCGTAGCCGGCGCGCGCGAGCCGCGCGGCCGCGCACAGGCCGAAGCCGGCGGCCACCCGCGTGCGTTCGCCGTCGCGCAGCCACGCGCCCGCCAGCGTCGCGCTGGCCGAATGCACGTCGGCGCGCTCGTCGACGACGAGCACGTCCTTGCCGAGCGACGCAAGCGCCGTGGCCAGGTTCACGACGGTGGACGTGCAGCCGACACCCGCCGGCCCGCCCGTCACCGCGACGATGCGCGACGCGCGCCCGGCCAGCAGGCGCCGCAGCCCTTCAGCCTGGTCGATGATCCGTTTATCCAAATCGCACCTCGTGCAGCTCGGCGGTGGAACGTGCGGTCAGTGCGGAAAGCAGCGTCGGCATGTCCTCGTCTTGCGGCACGAAGGGGGAGCCGTCGCGCGGCACACAGAACGCGCTCTTCAGCAGGAATTTGGTCGAGGCGACGTACAGGTTCTCCGGCACCTTCTGGCCGGTCGACACGTAGTGGACCGGCAGCTTGTAGCGGATCACCGTGTCGAGCACGCCGCCGAGGTGAGTCGCCTCGTCGAGCTTCGTGAGGATGCAGCCGGCGAGGTCAGGGTGCTCGCCCGCGCTGCGATACGCCTGCACGACTTCGTTGAGCGTGTCGCCGTGGCTCGTCGCGTTGAGCAGCAGCAGGCGCTGCACCGGCGCGTTCGCGCCGTGCAGCATCGCGATCTGGTCGGACACCGCGCGGTCGCGCTGGCTCATGCCGATCGTGTCGATCAGCACGATGTGCTTGTTGCGCAGCTCGGACAGCGCGAGCGCGAGATCGCCCGCATCCTTCACCGCGTGCACCGGCACGCCGAGGATCTTGCCGAAGATGCGCAGCTGCTCGTGGCCGCCGATCCGGTAGCTGTCGGTGGTCAGCAGCGCGACCTTGCTCGCGCCGAAGCGCATCACGCAGCGCGCCGCCAGCTTCGCGGTGGTCGTCGTCTTGCCGACGCCCGTCGGCCCCATCAGCGCGAACACGCCGCCGCGCTCCATCAGCGCATCCTCGCTGTCGAGCACGGGCAGGTTCGACGCGAGCACCGACTGCGCCCATTCGGCAGCCTGTTCGAAGGTCTGCGCGCCGTCGCCGGACGGCAGGTTGTCGACCAGCATCCGCACGAGTTGCGCGGAGAAACCGGCCGCGAACAGGTGCTTCGTCAGCGCGCCGTGCACGGCGCTGCGACGCTGGCGGTCGTGCCACTTCAGGCTGTCGAACTGCTCTTCCATCATGCCGCGCAGTTCGCCGAGCTCCTGCATCACCGTGTCGTTGACGATCCGCTCGATGCGCGACTTCACCGCATCGGCCACCGCGGCGGCCGCGTCCGCGGACAGGCGCGTGCGCTCGGCCGTCTTCGCCGCGTGCGCGGCGCTCGTGTCGGGCGCGCGGGTCGCGGCGGCCGGCATCCGGCGTTCGGCGTCGCGCACGATGTCGCGCGCCCAGTCGGGCGGCGTCGCGCGCGCGGCGGCCTGCGACGCGGGCGCGCTCGCGGGCGGCGCGGCCGGCGCCTGCGCGCGAGCGATCAGCGCGTCGCGCTGCTGCGTCAGGCGCTTCGCGTGCTCGACCAGCCACGGTGCGGGTTCGGACGCGCCAGCGGCCGATGTATCGGCGGCGGGCATACCGGCAGCGGGTACGGTGATCGACGGCGAAGCCGCGACCGGCGCATCCGCGTCGATCGCCGGCGCATACGCGTGCGCGTCGTCCGCATCGGCACTCGCGCCGAACACGGACGAGAACACGTCCGGCAGCCCGCCTTCGCCGGCGGCGTAAGGGTTGATGGACGGCCGCACCGCTGCGGCGCCGGGGCGCGACACGATGCCGGGCACGGCGGCGGCCGGCACGGATTCCGGCTGGCGCGGCGTGGCGAGACGCGGGCGGGCGGCGGGCGGCGTCACCGCGGCCAGGTCCGAATCGGCGAGTGCAACGATTTCGACGCTGCCGTCATCGAGCGTGCGGTTCGACAGCACGACCGCGTCGGCGCCGAGCGCCTCGCGCACGAGACGAAGTGCGTCGCGGCTCGTTGCGCCGGTGAATTTGCGAATGTTCAAGCGGAACCCCCGATGACGTTAACGACTTTGATCGTGCGTGTGTCCGGCACTTCGGCATACGACAGCACTTTCAATTGCGGCAGGCTGCGGCGCAGGAAACGCGCGAGCATCGCGCGCAGCGCGTGCTGCACGAGCAGCACGGGCGGCAGCCCGAGATTCTGTTGACGCAGCATCGCTTGCTGCGTGCCGGTCAGAAGGTTGTGCGCGAGGCCGGGTTCGAGGCCCGGGTTCGCGCCGGTGGCGAGCGCCTGCGACAGCACGCGCTCCAGATTCGCGTCGAGGCCCATCACCTGCATCTCGCCGGCGCCCGGATACCACTGCTGCGTGATCGCGCGGCCGAGCGAGAGCCGCACCGCGGCGGTGATCTCGTACGCGTCGCCGCGGCCCGCGTGTTCGGACACGGCCTCGAGGATCGTGCGCATGTCGCGGATCGGCACGCCTTCCTCGAGCAGGTTCTGCAGCACTTTCTGCAACGTCGTCAGCGAGATCGTCTTCGGCACGAGGTCCTCGACGAGCGACGGCGCGTCCTTGCCGGTGCGCTCGATGAGCGCCTGCACTTCCTGGCGGCCGAGCAGTTCGGCCGCGTGCTGGACGACGAGATGGTTCAGGTGCGTCGCGACGACCGTGCTCGCGTCGACCACCGTGTAGCCGTACACCTGCGCCTGCTCGCGCATCGCGACGTCGATCCACACGGCCGGCAGGCCGAACGCGGGATCCTGCGTGACGGCGCCCGGCAGCGCGGCCGTCACCTGGCCCGGGTTGATCGCGAGCCACTGGCCCGGGAACACTTCGCCGACGCCGATCTCGACGCCCTTCAGCGCGATCCGGTACGCGTTCGGCCGCAGTTCGAGGTTGTCGCGGATATGGATCACCGGCGGCAGGAAGCCGATTTCCTGCGCGAATTTCTTGCGGATGCTCTTGATGCGCTTGAGCAGCTCGCCGTCGCTGCCCTTGTCGACGAGCGGGATCAGCCGGTAGCCGACTTCGAGGCCGAGCGGATCGATCAGCTGCACGTCGTCCCAGGTCGCCTCGTGGCTGTCGGACGGCAGCACGGCGGGCGGCGCGATGTCGGTCAGGTCGCCGGCCGCCTTGCGGGCCGCCGCGCGCTTGATCTGCGTGCGGGCCAGCCAGATCGCGCCGCCGCCGAGCCCGAGGAACGCGAAGTGCGGCATGCCGGGGATCAGGCCCATGATCACGATGATCACGCCGGTGATCGTCAGCACGCGCGGGTTCGTGAACAGCTGGCCGGTGATCTGCGTGCCGATGTCCTCGTCGGTCGCGACGCGCGACACGATCACGCCGGCCGCGGTCGAGATCACGAGCGACGGGATCTGCGCGACGAGGCCGTCGCCGATCGTCAGCAGCGTGTAGTTCGTGCCGGCCGCGGCGAACGACATGTCGTGCTGGACCATCCCGACGATCAGCCCGCCGATCACGTTGATCGCCATGATGATCAGGCCGGCGATCGCGTCGCCGCGCACGAACTTCGACGCGCCGTCCATCGACCCGTAGAACTCGGCTTCCTGCGACACGGCGAGGCGGCGCTTGCGGGCCTGCTCCTCGTTGATGAGGCCGGCGTTCAGGTCGGCGTCGATCGCCATCTGCTTGCCGGGCATCGCGTCGAGCGTGAAGCGCGCGGACACTTCGGCGATCCGCCCCGCGCCCTTCGTGATCACCATGAAGTTGATGATCATCAGGATCACGAACACGACGATGCCGACCGCGAAGTTGCCGCCGACGAGGAAGTGGCCGAATGCCTCGATCACCTGGCCGGCCGCGTCCGGCCCGATGTGGCCTTCGAGCAGCACGACGCGCGTCGACGCGACGTTCAGCGACAGGCGCAAGAGCGTCGAGAACAGCAGCACGCTCGGGAACGCCGCGAAGTCGAGCGGCTTCATCGTGTACATGCTGACGAGCAGCACCATCACCGACAGCGCGATGTTGAACGTGAACAGCAGATCCAGCAGCAGCGGCGGCAGCGGCAGGATCATCATCCCCAGGATCATGCAGATGAGGATCGGGCCCGCGAGCGCGCGCAGGTTCGTGCCTGCGAACGGGTTCGCGCGCTTCGCGAACAGGCCGGTGGTCGGGGTGCTCATGCTGCGCTTCCTTGCTTGCCGAGCGTGTCTTCGGCTTCTTCGCGCTCGTCGTCGGCGGCCACCGACGTGCCCTTGTCGAGTTCGGCCGGCACGTCGAGATCGACCGGCACCGCCGGGAACGCGCCGCCTTCCGAACGGAAGCGCTTGAGCTGGTAGACCCACGCGAGCACTTCGGCGACGGCCGAGTACAGCGAGCCGGGGATCTCGCGTTCGAGTTCGACGTTGTGATACAGCGCACGCGCGAGCGGCGGCGCTTCGAGCAGCGGCACGTTGTGTTCGGCCGCGAGTTCGCGGATGCGCGCGGCGACGAGGTTCACGCCCTTCGCGACGACCTTCGGCGCGCGCATCTCGCCGTCCGTGTATTGCAGCGCGACGGCGAAGTGCGTCGGGTTCGTGACGACCACGTCGGCCTTCGGCACGGCCGCCATCATCCGGCGGCGCGCGATCGCGCGCTGCTGCTGGCGAATCCGCCCCTTCACGTGCGGATCGCCTTCGTTCTCGCGATGCTCGCGCTTCACTTCTTCCTTCGTCATGCGCAACTTCTTGTTGTACTGCCAGATTTGGTAAGGCACGTCGAGCGCGGCGACCACCAGCATCCCGGCGACCGTCGTGCCGCAGCACACGGCGACCAGGTGCAGCGCGTCGGGGAGCGCGGCGCCGAGCGGCTGCGTCGCGAGGCCGAGCAGCTCGTCCTTGCTGCGCCAGATCGCGACGCCGCCGATCCCGCCGACGACGATCGTCTTCGCGATCGACATCCCGAGCTGGATCGGCCCCTGGATCGAGAAGATCCGGCCGAGGCCCGAGATCGGGTTCAGGCGGTCGAACTTCAGCTCGAAGGTCTTTTGCGAGATCAGCCAGCCGCCCAGCGCCATCGGTGCGAGCAGCGCGGCAACGCCGGTGAGCGCGAGGATCGGCAGCAGCGCGGTGAGGCCCTCGAGGCTCGCGCTGCCGGCCGCCGACAGCATCCGGTTGGTGTCGAATGCGATCGTGCGATCGAACGTGAACGCACCGCGCAGCATCGTCTGCAGATGCGCGCCCGACGGGCCCGCGAGCAGCCATGCACCGTAGAACCCGGCCGCGAGCAGCGCGAACGAAGCCAGCTCGCGCGAACGCGCGACCTGCCCCTCCTCGCGCGCCTTCTCGCGGCGCCTGGGAGTGGCGGCTTCGGTCTTGTCGAGATCGCTCTCGTCTGCCACGGGGCCTCCAGTCGGGTACGGCGGAATGCCGCTTTCCAGTGACACCGATTATTCATGCAGGCGTCAAACGCCGATCGGTCGAGCAAAGCCGGGAAAGGGGGGTATTTCGGGGAATCGGGCGAACCGTTGCGAACGCGGCTGGCGCAGGGGCGGAGCGCGGCGCGGCAACGCGGAAAAACGTACCGGTCGACGCGACGGCGAGGGGTCGGCCGCGGGCAGGATGCCGGCAGCGGGAAGCGGGGGAAGCGGGGAAAACGGAGGAACGACGGAAGGGAAAGGCGTGGCATTCAGGCCCCGGCGCGACGGTCGCGCGCCGGGGCAGGCGTCGGTCAGATCGCGGGGATCGGATCGGCGCCGAAGCGGTTCGGGCCGTCGGTGCCGCGCGAGCACATCCACACGAGCAGCAGGATGCCGCCGACGACCGGAATCAGCGCGATCAGCAGGAACCAGCCCGAGCGGCCCGTATCGTGCAGCCGGCGCACGCTGACCGCGATGCCCGGAATGAGCAGCGCCAGCGAAGCCAGGCAGATGATGCCGAGCAGCAGCAGCGTGACCAGGCCGCCGTCGCGGCCGCCCGCGCCGATGACTTGGGCCGCGATCGAGAGAATGACGCTCAGCAGCGTGAAATACCAGTATTCCGCACGACGCGCACGGCCTTCGAATGTCGCGTATTTATTGAGTGCGGTACGAACGGCTTCGGAAAAACCCATTTTATTACCCTCCTGTTTTATATTGGCACCCCGGAAACAACGCCGGCATTATATGTTTTAATTTCGCCGGATTCCATCTCTTTTCGCTTGCCGGCCGGCGCATTCGCCCATTCCCGATGCCCTCCAATACGGCGCAGGAACGGCCGCGGCAGCATAATGCGGCGCCGCGGGTTTGCATGTCGCGTCATTTTAATAATCATGAAGACCTGACAGAAACTACAGCCCGCGATAATCCACCCCTTGATTACATCCGAATGAAATCCGGCATGATCGATAATCGGTTCGCGCATGCGGCATTCGATTGAGCGGTCCAACCGGCCTAGCCGGCCGCCGCCCTTTGCAGCGCGGCGAGATCGAGCTTCTTCATCGTCATCACCTGCGCCATCACGCGTTCGGCGCGCGCCGCATCACCGGTCATCAGTTCGGTCAGCTGCACCGGCACGACCTGCCACGACACGCCGAAGCGGTCGCGCAACCAGCCGCACTGCTGCGCGCGCTCGTCGCCGCCTTCGGAGAGGCGCGCCCAGTAACGATCGATCTCGTCCTGGTCGCGGCAGTTGACGACGAACGACACGGCCGGCGTGATCTGGAACACGGGGCCGCCGTTCAGCGCGACGAACGCCTGCCCGTCGAGCTCGAACGCGACGGTCATCACCGCGCCCTCCGCGCTGCCCGACGCGTGCGCGCCGGCCTTGCCGTAGCGCGCGACGTGCACGATGCGCGCGTTGTCGAACACTGACACGTAGAAGCCGGCCGCCGCCTCGGCGTCGCGGTCGAACCACAGGAACGGCGTGATGCGCTGGATTCGCGGGCTCATGGCGTTGTCTCCTCGATGTCGTGCCGGCACCGGTGCCGGTGCCGGTCTTACATCGTAGGCGCTGCGCCCGCGCGTGGCGGAAATCCGGTCCGTAGCGCTTGCACAGCGGCCAAATAAAAAAAGGGGGCGATCACTCGCCCCCTTTGTTGGTGCCGGCGGCCGCGCCGCGCGGTCAGAACGCAACGAACGGCTGCGCGCCGCCGCTCGCGGTCTTGTCCATCCCGAAGTAGATCGTCTTGCCGTAGAAGTGCGGCATGCCGATGTCGAGCCAGCTGGACGAGCCGAACGGGCCCGCGATGTCGTTGAACGCGAACGTCGACGAGTTCGAGAACAGCGAATCGGCGTTCGAGACCGGCATTGTCACCGTGCCGCTCACGCCGTTCTGGCCGGTCAGCGTCGCCGAACTGCTGGTCGTCGACGACGGGCAGTAGAACTGCGTGTTCTTCGGGCAGGCCGGCAACGTGCCCGACGTATCGTTGAAGAAGTACGCATTCGAGCCCGTATCGAAGAACGCGGTCACGTTGCGCCCCTGGAACGTCGCGCTGACGTCGCCCGTCGTGGTCGACGTCAGCACCGTCTTCCCGCTCATGCTCGGCAGGCCGAACGTCAGCGTGCCGGTCGCGCTCGACTGCCCGTTGCTCGAGATGGCCGGCATCTGCACGCTCACGCCGTCGTTGTTCGCGAAACGATGAACCGGGTTGGCCACCTGCTGCGCCAGCGGCACGAGCGCCACCGTGCAGCTCGCGTTGTCGCCGTTCGGGCACGCGTAGTAGTTGTTGTTCGTCGACGTCGACGTCGCGCACGTGGTGCCGCAGTCGTACGGTGCCGGCCCGATGCCGAGGATCCCGTTCGCGCCGAGCGCGCTCGCGGAGTTGGCCGACGCGCCGCCGTTCGTGCACGAGCTCGGCACGTTCGTCGTGCCGAGGTCGCCGATGATCTGCACGGGCAGCGAGGTCGCCTGCTCGGTGCCGATCGACAGGTCGACCGTCCGCACCGATCCCCACGTATAGCTCGACACGAACTTGCCGCACTCGGCGACCGGCGCGCCGCCGCTCGTCACCTGCGGCAGGTTGCCCAGCACGCCCGACACGGCGCCGCCGACGAGCCGCAGCCCGTAGGACGCGGTATCGACCAGCACGTTGCTGACGACCTGGCAGTTCGACGTGCCCGGCACGCAGACCTTCACGCTGACGGTCGGGATGTTGATCACGTTCGCGACGCCGGTGCCGACCGTGATGACGGCCGTGTTGCCGCTGTTGCCGTCCGATCCGCTGTTGCCGTTGTTGCCCGAGTTGTTGCCGTTGCTGCCGCTGCCGCCGTCGCCGCCGCCGCAGGCGGTCACGAGCACGGCCGTCGCGGCCGCGAGGCCCAGCACGCCGAGCCAGCGCTTGAATGTACGAGGAATTCTCAAGATCGCTCTCCCGCTGTCACTGGATGTCGGTGCCGGTCAGGCCGGCGGGCAGTGCCGCCGGCAGCCACGCCTGACCCGAGAACGCGCCCATGTGGCCGCCCGTCCGGATCACGAGGCCGCTCGTGTCGACGGCCACGGGCGCGCGCCAGCCGCGCGCCTTGTGGGCCGCCTGGACGCCTGCGGTGTACTGCGGGAAATAGCTGCCGAGCAGCGACGCGAGATCCGGCATCGTCGGCCCGCTCCACGCGAGGCCGAACACGCTGCCGGCGGCCGACGTGTATTCGTGGATGACGGTGCCCGATCCGAGCGTGATCTCGCGGACGGTATAGCCGGCCGTGCTCGTCTGCACGCCGTCCGCCGAGCGCATGGCGCGCTGCAGCGCGCGCACGGTCGCGGCCTGGTCGTCCGCGGGCGGCGACATCGGCGCGCCGCCCAGTTCGGCGTGTGCGTGGACGGCCCACAGCACACCCATTGCAGCCGTCGCATGCGCGACGGTCCAGCCCAAGCGTTTCAGCTTCACGTTCCCCCCCAGGGACTGGCTTCGTTGCCGGCGGCGCCGCCGTCGGGCCCGCGCCGCCTGCCAACCTTTGAATCGTACGAATGACGCTACGTTGCTGCTGACGCGTAGTATGCCTGCTGAGTGTGGCGAAGTGTCAATTTGACGCAGGATCACGCCGCGCCGCAAGGGCGCGGCGCGTCAGGGGAAACGAGGGGAACGGGACGTGGCGGCAGCGTCAGAAGCCCAGGCTCGCGAGCAGATCGTCGACCTGCCCCTGGTCCTGGACCACGTCGGACTTGCCTTCCGGCGCGATCTGCGGGCCGTTCAGCAGCGACTCGGGGCTGCCGGTCGCGCTGATCTGCTCGGCCGCGAGCGCGGCCGCGGTGGCCGCGAACTGTTCGCGCCGCTCGGGCGCGATGTTCTCGACGAGCACGGTGAGGAGCTGCTGCTCGATCAGGTAGACCATGTCCATGATCTTCTTGATCACCTGCCCGGTGAGATCCTGGAAATCCTGCGCGAGCATGATCTCGAGCAGCTGCGCGCTGGTCGCCGACGTCGATTCGGGCAGCGTGCGCAGGAATGTGCGCGTGTCGTCCATCAGCGCGCGCACTTCCGCGTGCTCGATCGGCGCCGCATACCACTGCGCCCAGCGCGCGTCGAGCGCCTCGGCCTCGTTCTGGATGCGCTCCTGCATCGGCTTCGCGACCTCGATCGCATTCAGCACGCGCACGGCGGCCTGCTCGGTCATCGTCGCGACGTAGCGCAGCCGGTCGCGCGCATCGGGCACGGCCTCCGCCGCGCGCTCGACATGCTTGTCGAGCCCGAGCTCGCGCATCGAATCGCGTAGCGCGCGCGTGACCTGGCCGATGCGCGCGAGGATGCGGTCGCTCGCGAAATCGACGCCTTCGGGGTGGCTGTCGGCGCTGAACCCCGCGCCGGCGAGCGCCGCATGGATCGGCTCGTTCACGTCAGCTCCCGGTCTTCGCCATCTTGTCGATGATCTTGTTCAGCTTCTCGTCGAGCGTCGCGGCCGTGAACGGCTTCACGACGTAGCCGCTCGCGCCGGCCTGCGCGGCCGCGATGATGTTCTCCTTCTTCGACTCGGCCGTGACCATCAGCACCGGCAGGTGCGTGAGCGTCGCGTCCGCGCGGATTTCCTTCAGCATCGCGAGGCCGTCGAGGTTCGGCATGTTCCAGTCCGAGATCACGAAGTCGAAGCCGCCGCCGCGCAGCCGCGCGAGGCCGGCCGCGCCGTCCTCGGCCTCGTCGACGTTCGTGTAGCCCAGTTCCTTGAGCAGGTTGCGGACGATCCGGCGCATCGTCGGGAAATCGTCCACCACCAGGATTTTCATGCTCTTGTCCATCGTCGTTCCTTTCCAGATTCGTTTCCGTCGAGGCGCGTATCGTGGCACGCGCCCCGTGACATTCCATTCAAACGCGCTGCACGCGGTCGCCCATCGTCGCCAGGCGCGCCATCACGCGGCGGCTCATGTCGGCGAGCGGCGCGATCTCGTCCGCACCGCCGAGCGCGATCGCCTCGCGCGGCATCCCGAACACGATGCAGCTCGCTTCGTCCTGCGCGAACGTGTGTGCGCCCGCGCGTTTCATTTCCAGCAGGCCGGCCGCGCCGTCGCGGCCCATCCCGGTCAGGATCACGCCGATCGCGTTCTTGCCCGCGTGCGTCGCCGCCGAGCGGAACAGCACGTCGACCGACGGGCGGTGCCGGTTCACCGGCGGCTCGTCCGACAGTTGCGCAATATAGTTCGCCCCGCTTCTCGCAAGCAACAGGTGCGCGTGGCCCGGCGCGATATACGCATGGCCCGGCAGCACGCGCTCGCCGTGCTCGGCTTCCTTCACCGCGATCCGGCACAGGCCGTTCAGCCGCTGCGCGAACGACTTCGTGAAGCCCGGCGGCATGTGCTGCGCGATCAGCACGGCCGGCGCATCCGGCGGCAGCGGCGTCAGCACTTCGCGGATCGCCTCGGTGCCGCCCGTCGACGCGCCGATGATGATCAGCTTCTCGGTACTGACGAGCGGGTTGTTGATCATCGGCGCGGCCGCGGGGCCGTCCGCCGTACGCGCGACGGCCTGCGGCTGCGGCGCCTGGCGCACGCGCGCGCGCGAGGCCGCGCGGATCTTGTCGGCGAGCTTTTCCGCGTAGTCGAGCATCCCGTCGCGAATCCCGACGCGCGGCTTCGTGACGAAATCCACCGCGCCGAGTTCGAGCGCGCGCAGCGTGATTTCCGAGCCGCGCTCGGTCAGCGACGACACCATCACGACCGGCATCGGCCGCAGGCGCATCAGCTTCTCGAGGAAGTCGAGCCCGTCCATGCGCGGCATTTCGACGTCGAGCGTGAGCACGTCGGGGTTGTGCTGCTTGATGAGCTCGCGCGCGACGAGCGGATCGGGCGCGGTCGCGACCACCGTCATGTCGGGCTGGCTGTTGATGATCTCGGTCATCAGGCTGCGGATCAGCGCCGAATCGTCGACGCACAATACTTTGATCTTCTGCACTGCGGTCATGCCTCCTGCTTTCTGGATTGGTTCGCCGCCCGCACGCTGCCGGCGCCGGCCGGCGCCGCGCCACGCGCGCCGAACAGTTCGATGCGCGGGCGCGCCGGTTGCGGCGCCGCGGGCCGCTTCGCGGCGAACAGCTCGACGTGCGCGCGGCGAGCGCGCTCGGCCTCGCGCGCGAGCGCCGCTTCGCGCTCGGTGACGCCCGGCACCTGCAGCCGCAGCTTCTTCACCATCGCGCGCCCGCTGTTCGGCATGAACGCGACCTTGCGCGGGTGGACGCCCTGCAGGTCTTCCGCGGTGATGCGGATGCGTTCGAGCGCGAGGTAGCGGCGCACGAAATCCGCGTTGCGATCGCCGATGTTGATCGTCGTCATCCCGGCCAGCACGGCCGCGCCGCCGAACACCTTCGCCTCGATCCGCTCGCGGCGCCCGCCGGCCTTGATCAGCTCGTTGATCAGCACTTCCATCGCATACGCGCCGTAGCGCATCGATTCCGACGCGGCCGCGCCCGGATCGGCGCCGTCGTCGGGCAGCATGAAGTGGTTCATCCCGCCGATCCGCGCGTACGGGTCGTGCAGGCACGCGGCGACGCACGAGCCGAGCACGGTCATCAGCACCATGTCCTCGCCCGTCGTGTAGAACTCGTTCGGCAGCAGCTTCACGCCGGGAAGGGCGAAGTGGCTGTCGAAGTAGCGATTGGTCGCGATCGGCAGTGCGCTCATCCGCGATCTCCATAGGCGGGCGCGGCGACGCCGGCCCGCGCACGCACGGGCGACGGCATCGGGGCCGCCGCGCTCGCCTGCGCGCCACGCGGCCGCGCACCCTGCGCGGCGTCGCGGGTCAGTTCGTACACCGTCTGCCCGCGCAGCCGGAACGCCTGCGTCACATACGTGAAGTTTTCCGAGTGGCCGGCGAACAGCAGCCCGCCCGGCTTCACGAGCGGCTCGAAGCGCGACAGCACCTGCCCCTGCGTCGGCTTGTCGAAATAGATCATCACGTTGCGGCAGAAGATCGCGTCGAACGGCTTCGCGATCCCGTAGTCCGCATCCGTCAGGTTCAGCTGCTCGAAGCGGATCATCGCGCGCAGCTCGGGGCGCACCTTCACGCGGCCGGCCTGCGGGCCCGTGCCCTTCAGGAAGAAGCGCTTCAGGCGCTCCGGCGACAGGTGCTTGACCTGGTCGTACGTATAGATGCCGGCTTCCGCCTTCGCGAGCACCTGCGTGTCGAGATCGGTCGCGAGGATCGACGCGCCGCGCGCGGCCGTTTCGCCGAGCGCCTCGATCAGCGTGATCGCGATCGAATACGGCTCCTCGCCGGTCGACGCCGCCGAACACCAGACCGACACCGGCGCCGGGCGCCCTTTCACGAAATCTGACAGGATCGGGAAATGGTGCGACTCGCGGAAGAACGCGGTCAGGTTGGTCGTCAGCGCGTTGGTGAACGCTTCCCACTCGAGCGGATCGTCTTCCTGCTCGAGCAGGTCGAGGTAGTCGCGGAACGTGTCGAGGCCGCGCGCACGCAGCCGCCGTGCAAGACGGCTGTACGCCATGTCGCGCTTGTGTTCGGACAGCGAGATTCCCGCGCGTTGATGGATCAGCGCGCGAATGCGTGCGAAATCCGCGCCCGTGAACGCGAAGTCGCGCCCCGGCTCGCCCGCGCGGGGCGACGCATCCGGTGCATCGGGTCGAAACGGCGCGCGCGCATGCGGCATGGTTTAGAAGGTCTCCCAGTCGTCGTCGGACGTGCCGGCTGCCGCCAGCGCCGGCTTCTCGCCGTTCAGCGCCGGGCGCACGAGCGCGGGCTTCGCGGCCGGCTTGTCCGCCGGTGCGGCCGACTTCGCGAGGCGCGGGCCATAGCCGCCCGCGGCGGTGCCGCGGGACGCCGGTGCTTCCTTCTGCGGGCGTGCGGCGGTATCGGCCGCATGCTTCGGTTCGTGGCTGGCGCCCGATGCCGCCGCACGCGTTGCCGGCGCGGCGCGGCGCGCCGGCTGTGCCGCTGCGTGCGGGGCCGGCAGCGCGGCGACCGGCGCCGCATCGTGACGCGGCTCCGACGGCAGTGCCGGCACGGCCGCCGGTTCATGCGCGACCGGCCGCGCGGCACCGCGCGACGGCGCGAGCACGATCCCGCCCGCGACGCGCCAGCCCGACACGATCGCCTTCATCTGGCGCGTCTGCTCCTCGAGCGACGCCGCCGCGGCGGCCGCCTGCTCGACGAGCGCCGCGTTCTGCTGCGTGACCGAATCCATCTGGCCGACCGCGCGGTTGACCTGCTCGATGCCGGTCGACTGCTCGTCGGACGCGGCGCTGATCTCGCCCATGATGTCGGTCACGCGGCGCACGGCCTGCACGATCTCGTCCATCGTCGAGCCCGCGCGCGACACGAGCGCCGACCCGCTTTCGACCTTGTCTGCCGAATCGCCGATCAGCTGCTTGATTTCCTTCGCGGCGCTCGCGCTGCGCTGCGCGAGCGAGCGCACCTCGCCCGCGACGACCGCGAAGCCGCGGCCCTGTTCGCCCGCACGCGCGGCTTCGACCGCCGCGTTCAGCGCCAGGATGTTGGTCTGGAACGCGATGCCCTCGATCGTGCCGATGATGTCGACGACCTTGCCCGAGCTCGCCGCGATGTCCTGCATCGTCGACACGACCTGGCCGACCACCTCGCCGCCCTGCGTCGCGATGTCCGACGCGTTCACCGCGAGCTGGCTCGCCTGCCGCGCGTTCTCCGCGTTCTGCCGCACGGTGCCCGTCAGCTGCTCCATGCTCGACGCGGTTTCCTGCAGCGATGCGGCCTGCTGCTCGGTACGCTGCGACAGGTCGATGTTGCCGGTCGCGATTTCGCGTGCGCCGACGTCGATCGACTCGGTGCCGCGATGCACGGCCTGCACCATCGTCGTGACGGCGTCCTGCATCCGCTTGATGCCGCCGAACAGGCGGCCGATCTCGTTCGTGCTGAACACGTTCACCGGCTGCGTGAGGTCGCCGCCGGCGATACGCTCGAAGTGCGCGATCGCGTCCTCGAGCGGCTGCACGATCAGTCCGCGCAGCGCGAAGCGGATCGCGATCACGACGACGAACGCGATCGCGATGCCGGCCGCGATCAGTGCGACCATCAGCGAGATCTGCGACTGCGTCTCGGCCTGGCGTTCTTCCGCGCGCTTCTGCAGCGCCGCGACCACGGCCGCCGCCGACTGGTCGAACGCGATGAACATCGGGCTGATCTTCGTGTCCGCAATCGCGTGGTACGCGGCCATGTCGCCCGCGCGCGCCGCCGCGAATTCGGGCTCGACGCCTTCCTTCACGATCGTCGTGTAGCGGGCGGTGAGCTCGTCGACGAGCGCCTGCTCGACACCGAGCTTCGGCGTCGACTGGAACGCCTGCCAGTTCTGGTTCGACTTCGTGAACAGCTCCTGCGCACGGTCGAGCACCTTCGCCGCGTCGGCCGCATTGCCGCCTTCGGTCAGCGTACGGAAGCGATCGAGCGCCACGCGCGAGCGCAGCAGCTGCGCGGCCGTGTCGTCGAGCGTGTGGATCGCCGGCAGGTCGACGTGCGCGATCTCGTCGAGCGAGCGGCTCGCTTGATTCAGCGCGTAGAGGCCGAGCCCGCCGACCGCGGCGGCCAGGCACACGAGGATGAGTCCGACCGCCGTGAGCGTCGTGCGGATCGACCAGTTATGCAACATTGCAGATTCTCCCGAAATTGCTGCGCGCGCGGCGCGCTTACCCGCCGAGCGTCTCGATCAGCGCCATTTCACGGCTCGACATCAGCTTCTCGATGTCCATCAGGATCAGCATCCGGCCGTCGACCGTGCCGAGGCCCGTCAGGTACTCGGTCGTCAGCGTCGCGCCGAATTCCGGCGCCGGCATGATCTGGTCGGTCTGCAGCGTCAGCACGTCCGACACGCCGTCGACCACCATCCCGACCACGCGATGCGCGACGTTCAGGATGATCACGACGGTCTGGTGGTCGTACTCGACGCGGCCGAGATGGAACTTGATCCGCATGTCGACGATCGGCACGATGATCCCGCGCAGGTTGATCACGCCCTTGATGAACTCCGGCGCGTTCGCGATGCGCGTGACGCTGTCGTAGCCGCGAATTTCCTGCACCTTCAGGATGTCGATCCCGTATTCCTCGTCGCCGAGCGTGAACACGAGGAATTCCTGGCCCGTCGCGTCGCCGTGCGCCGCGTCGCGGCGGCTGGTTGCCGCGTTCGCCGCGGCCGGATTGATCATTTGGACTTCAGCAGACACGTTTGCCCCCAATCGGTTGATGGCGAGAGTCAGAACATCGCGAGCTCGGCGCCGGCACGGGCGCCGTGCATCGCACGGGTTTCGCGGTTCAGTGCCGCGACGTCGACGATCAGCGCGACGCTGCCGTCGCCGAGGATGGTCGCCGCCGAGATGCCGTGTACCTTGCGGTAGTTGGTTTCGAGGTTCTTCACGACCACCTGCTGCTGGCCGACCAGCTCGTCGATCAGCATCGCGAAGCGGCGTCCCTCGGTTTCCATGATCGTGACGATCCCCTGCGTCGGGTCGGTGCGCGCGTCGTCCACCGAGAACACCTCGTGCAGCGCGACCAGCGGCAGGTATTCGCCGCGCACGCGCACCACGCGCTCGCCGTTGCCGACCGTGTAGATGTCGTCGGTCGACGGCTGCAGCGACTCCATCACGAAGTTCAGCGGCAGGATGAAGATCTCGTTGCCGACCTTCACCGACATCCCGTCGAGGATCGCCAGCGTGAGCGGCAGCACGATCCGCGTGGTCGTGCCGCGGCCGGCCAGCGACGTGATCTCGACGTGGCCGCCCATCGACTGGATGTTGCGCTTCACGACGTCCATCCCGACGCCGCGGCCCGACACGTCGGTCACCGTCTCGGCGGTCGAGAAGCCAGGCGCGAAGATCAACTGCCAGACTTCGTCGTCGCTGATGTTGTCGGACACCTGCATGCCCTGCTTCGCGGCCTTCGCGAGGATCCGCTCGCGGTTCAGGCCCGCGCCGTCGTCGCTCACCTCGATCACGATGTTGCCGCCGTGATGCGCGGCCGACAGCACCAGTTGGCCGACCGCATCCTTGCCGGCGGCGACGCGCTTGTCGACGGTTTCGATGCCGTGGTCGAGGCTGTTGCGCACGAGGTGCGTGAGCGGATCGATGATCCGTTCGATCAGGCTCTTGTCGAGCTCGGTCGCCTGGCCGAACGTGACGAGCTCGACCTGCTTGCCGAGCTTGCCGGCGAGGTCGCGCACGAGGCGCGGGAAGCGGCTGAACACGTAGTCCATCGGCATCATGCGGATCGACATCACCGCTTCCTGCAGGTCGCGCGCGTTGCGCTCGAGCTGCGCCATCCCGTTGAACAGGCGGTCGTGCAGCGCCGGATCGAACGCGCTCGCGGTCTCCGCGAGCATCGCCTGCGTGATCACGAGTTCGCCGACGAGGTTGATCAGCTGGTCGACCTTCTCGACGCCGACGCGGATCGAGCTGCCCTCGGCGCCCGACGCGGCGGCGGCGGCCGGACGCGCACGCTTGTCGTCGTGATGCGCGGCGGCCGGCGCCGCGTGTTCGGCTTGCGGTTGCTGCGCGGGTTGCGGCGGCTGGGCCGGAGCCGGGGCCGCGGCCGCGGCCGGTTCGGCAGGCGCCGGTGCCGGCGCGGCCTGCGGTGCGGCAGCCTGCGGCGCGAACACCTCGACGCGCGCGGGTTGCGCGGCGGCGGCCGGTTCGGCAGCCGGTGCCGCGATGTCCTGCGCGGCAGCCGGCGCGGCCGGTGCGGCCGGCGCCGTACCGCGCGCGACGCGGATCTGGCTTTCGTCGATCACGAAGCAGCACACGGCGACGATGTCGTCGGACGGCACGTCGGATTCGAGCCACAGCGACAGGTCGGCGCCCGCTTCCTCGCGGCCGACGATCCGGCCGAGGTTGCCGAGTTCTTCGGTGAGCAGCGCCTGGTCCTTCGCGTCGACGGCGACCAGCGTGATCTTCAGGTGCGGGCCGCCGGCGTCGCTGTCGCCCGCCGGATGCGCGGCCGCGACGGCCTGCTCGACCACGTGATCGGGCGCGCGGTCGCCGCCGGCAGCGGGTTCGGCGGCCGGAGCAACGGCAACGGCAGCGGCGACCGGTGCGGCAGGCGCCGGCGCGGCGGCAGCAGCCGGCGCATCCGCACCGCTCTCGGCCTTCAGCCGTTCGAGCTTCGCGCAGATCGTCGCGGCAGCCGCCGCGTCCGGTTCGGCGCTCGCGCGGTAGTCCACGAGCTGGTCGGACAGCACGTCCTTGGTCTCGAGGAACGCGTCGACCATGTCCTTGGTCAGCGTCAGCTCATGGTTGCGCGCGCGGTCGAGCAGCGATTCGAGGATGTGCGTCGTATCGGTCAGCGCGGAGAAGCCGAACGTCGCCGCGCCGCCCTTGATCGAATGCGCGGCGCGGAAGATCGCGGCCAGGTCCTCGGGGTCGGGCGAGTCGACGTCGAGGTTCAGCAGCAGCTGCTCCATCTGCGCGAGCAGTTCGTCCGCTTCGTCGAAAAAGGTCTGGTAGAACTGAGTGATGTCGAGAGTCATGCCCGGTCACCGGTTGAATTCGTCGCGTTCATGTCAGGAGGCAGCCGGCTCGGACAGCGTCGCGACCAGGTCGATCAGCACGGCCGGGTCGATCGGTTTCTCGATCCAGCCGGTCGCGCCCGCGTCGCGTGCGGCGTCCTTGAAGGCATCGCTGCCCTCGGTCGTCAGCACGAGGATCGGCGTATCCGCATACGCGGTCAGCTTGCGCAGCGCGGCGATCACCTCGAGCCCGCTCTTGCGCGGCATGTTCTGGTCGGTCAACACCAGGTCGTACGGCGTGGTCGCGGCCATGTCGAAGCCGGCTTCGCCGTCCGGCGCCACCGTCACGTCATAGCCGGCCTGTGCAAGCGTCGCCTGCAGCAGGGCGCGCATGGTCGCGGAGTCGTCGATGGCGAGAATGGTTCGGATCATGTCTGTCTCGGAAGCAGGTCTTGTCGATATCAGGGTTTCGGCACGGCGACGGCGGACGCCGCGAGCGCCGGGCGCACGGCCGGCGCCGCGCCGCCGAGCTGCTGCGCGAGCTGCTTCGAGCCGGCCGCATCGGCCGACAGCGTCGTGGTCGTCGCGTCGTCGCGCATCAGCGCCTCTTCGGATTTGCGGTTCAGCACGATCACGCTGATCCGGCGGTTTTCCGGATCGAGCGGGTCGGCCTTGTTCAGGTTCTGCGTCGACGCGAGGCCGAGCACGCGCAGCACCTTCGCCTCGTCCATGCCGCCGGAGACCAGCTCGCGGCGCGATGCGTTCGCGCGGTCGGCCGACAGCTCCCAGTTGCTGTAGCCGCCCTCGCCGCCTGCGTACGGCACGGCGTCGGTGTGGCCCTGGACGATGATCCGGTTCGGCACGTCGTTCAGCGTCTTGCCGATCTCGCGCAGGATGTCGCGCATGTACGGTTCGACGCGGTCGCTCGACATCGCGAACATCGGCCGCTTCTGCGAATCGACGATCTCGATGCGCAGCCCCATCAGCGTCGAGTCGATGCGGATCTGCTGCTTGAACTGGCGCAGCGTCGGGTTGGCCTCGATCGCGGCCATCAGCTTGATCTGCAGGTCGTGCAGGCGCGCCTGCTCGAGCCGGTCTTGCGCGCCCTGCGCCTGCGACCGGGAATGCTCGTCGCCCATCTTCGAGAGGCGTTCGGCGAGCTGCGTCGTGCCGTCGGTGCGGCGCAGCGTGCCGGCGTCGACGCTCGACAGGTCGCGGCCGCCGGCGTTGATGATGCTGGAATCCTGCGAACTGCGGTCGCCGCTGCCGAACAGCGCGGCCTTCAGCGGCGTGTTGAAGTATTCGGCGATCCCCTTCAGCTGCACCGGCGTGACCGAGCTCAGCAGCCACATCAGCAGGAAGAACGCCATCATCGCGGTCATGAAGTCCGCGTACGCGAGCTTCCATGCGCCGCCGTGGTGGCCCTTCTTCGCCGGGGCCACCCGCTTGACGACGATCGCGCGATCCTTGCTCTTGCTCATCGGGCGCTCCTTCGCGTCACTTCGCCTTCACGCGGCGCACGTGCTCTTCGAGCTCCGAGAACGACGGGCGCTCGGTCGAGAACAGCACCTTGCGGCCGAACTCGACCGCAATCGCCGGCGCATAGCCGTTCAGCGTCGCGAGGATCGTCACCTTGATGCACTGGAACATCTTGGTCGACTCGGCGACGCGCTGCTCCGCGAGGCTCGCGAGCGGCCCGATCAGCCCGTACGACAGCAGGATCCCGAGGAACGTGCCGACCAGCGCCTGCGCGATCATCGCGCCGAGCACCGCGGGCGGCTTGTCGGCCGATGCCATCGTGTGCACCACGCCCATCACGGCCGCGACGATGCCGAACGCCGGCATCGCGTCGCCGACGCGCATCAAGGCGTGCGCGGGGCCTTCGCCTTCCGCGTGGTGCGTCTCGATCTCCTCGTCCATCAGGCTCTCGATCTCGAACGCGTTCATGTTGCCGCCCACCATCAGGCGCAGGTAGTCGGTCAGGAATTCGACGATGTGATGATCGGCGAGGATCTTCGGGTATTGCGTGAAGATCGGGCTCTTTTCCGGATCGTCGATGTCGGCCTCGAGCGTGAGCGTGCCTTCCTTGCGAGCCTTGGCGAGCAGCACGTAAAGCAGCGCCATCAGCTCCATATAGACGTCCTTCGTGTACTTCGAACCCTTGAAGAGCGTCGGCAGCACGCGCAGCGTGGCCTTGATGGTCTTGCCGCCGTTGCCGAGGATGAACGCGCCCACGCCCGCGCCCACGATCATCAGGATCTCGACGGGCTGGATCAATGCGCCCAGATGCCCGCCTGCCAGCGCATAACCGCCGAAGACGGACAACAGCGTCACGAGTGTTCCCACGATAATCAGCACTGCCTGTCCCTCACGAAAGACCGGCGGGAAGACCGCCGTTAAACAGGTTTACGGCAGTCGGCAGGAAAACTTTCGCGGCCGCCCGGCGGCGGCCCGACGGTGTTTACCAGCAATGCACGGACGATTCGCACGGCCGGCGGCAACGGGCCTGCACCCCGCCCGGCCCCGTCCGGCCCGGCGTCAGGCGGCGGCGGCAGCCAGTTCGGCGCGCGCCGCGGCGGCCTTGCGGGTCTTGCCCGCGCGCGACGGCGGCTGGCACAGGCCGCACACGAAACCTTGATGTGGATCATGCGCATGCGCGACGAAATGGCCGCCGCAGCGCGTGCACGGGGTCATCTGCAGCATCCCCGAATCGAAGAAGCGCACGAGCGTCCACGCCCGCGTGAGGCTCAGCGCGGCCTCGTCGCCGGACAGGTTCACGTGCTCCTGATAGAGCCGGTACGCCTTCACGATCGACTGGATCGGCTCGCAGCGGCCGTGGTCCTGCATGAACCGGTAGATGTTGTAGAACAGCGACGAGTGGATGTTCGGCTGCCACGTCATGAACCAGTCGGTCGAGAACGGCAGCATCCCCTTCGGCGGCGACACGCCCTTCAGTTCCTTGTACAGCTTGATCAGACGGTCCCGCGACAGGCTCGTCTCCGCCTCCAGCAGCTGCAGCCGGGCGCCCAGTTCGATCAGTTCGATGGCGAGGGTGATTTCCTTCACCTCGATCACGACGCTTTTGCTTGCCATGGTGATAACCGTCCGCTTGACGTTGTTCGGATGGATGGCCAATACGCTGCCCTCCGGCGCGGTACGCCGGGACACAACGCAAGGCGGGATGGATCAGCGGACGCTTTCGACCTGCTGCCCGGCCATCAGGATGGCCGAGTGGGCATGCGCGACGACGTCGCTACGGCCCTTGTCGGCGAGCGACGACAGCAGCGCATGATCGTCGAAGCGGAAGCGGCACAGCATCTGGTTCGACGCGGCCAGCTTCACGGTCTGTGCGAGCGTGAGGTTGGCGAGCACGTCGGCGAGTTCCTGGGAAATTCCCATGCGGAACATGCCCATCGCTTTATCTTCCCGCAGCAGGCGTTGCGCGAGGAGGAGGTAGGACAGGTTGACCTCTTTGATCTCACTGAGCATTTCGCTGGTAGCGCTCATGATTCCCCCGTTAAAGAGCTTTGCTTTGGCCATTCGTGTTATGAAAACGTTTGCTCGCTCGGAGCGCTCTTGGCGCTCGGTCGGCTCGTTTATAGTCTTACAGGGCGAATTTTGGCCAAACGCCATTTATGTCGGTATCAGCGAAGTGGCGTATGCCATGCAGGATTTGTCTGTAAACCGTGTAGGAATTTTTCCGACAAAGCGAATTGAAAGGCGTAATCGGGAAAACGGGTGACAGCGCAAATTCGGCTGTGAGGGTGCCGATCGCCGCCGCTCGGTGGCGGAAGGCTTGCCGGCAGGGCTGCCGACAATCGGATCGGTAAAAATTATAGTGCTTTTTCACGATAGCGCAACAATAGTTGCGGTCATCTCGCTTCACGAATCCGTGCCCTTTTTATCGGGGTTTTCGCGTATTTCATCGTGTAACAAGCCTTAAGTGTTTGAAAAAACACTCGAACCCCGCAGGCCGATATCGATAATGGACTCCAATGGGCGGCGGCGCGAGACGTGCCGGCCCGCCCCCAGCTTGCCGTCCGGCGCCCCGCGCACCCCGTCCAGGGCCCGGCCACGTACCGCCGAATGCGTACGTCGGCGAGTTCCGCAACGTTGTATGGGATCCATATCGGCGCCATGGCGCCCTCGGATCGAAACCGGAGAACACCCATGCGAATTGCCCAGATCGCGCCGCTTTACGAAGCCGTTCCGCCGAAACTCTACGGCGGCACCGAGCGTGTCGTGTCCTACCTCACCGAGGCGCTCGTCGAACTCGGCCACGACGTGACGCTGTTCGCCAGCGGCGACTCCGTCACGTCGGCCCGTCTCGAGGCGGCATGGCCGCGCGCACTGCGGCTCGACCCGTCGATCCGCGATTCGATGGCGCCCCACATGCGGCTCCTCGAGCAGGTCGCCCGGGTCGCGCACGAATTCGACGTGCTGCACTTCCACCTCGACTACCTGCCGTTCCCGCTGATGTCGCGCCTCGACACGCCGTACGTGACGACGCTGCACGGCCGCCTCGACCTGCCGGAGCTGCAGCCGGTGTTCGACGCGTTCCCGGACGCGCCGGTCGTGTCGATCTCGAACAACCAGCGCAAGCCGCTGCCGCAGGCCGCGTGGGCCGGCACCGTGTATCACGGGCTGCCCGACACGCTGCTCACGCCGCAGCCGGGCGTGAAGCCCGAATACCTCGCGTTCCTCGGCCGGATCTGTCCCGAAAAGCGCGTCGACACCGCGATCCGGATCGCCGCGCAAAGCGGGCTGCCGCTGAAGATCGCCGCGAAGGTCGACAAGGCCGACGCCGACTATTTCAAGGAAGTGATCGAGCCGCTGCTCGGCGAGGCGCACGTCGAGTTCATCGGCGAGATCAACGAGGCGCAGAAGCCCGCGTTCCTGTCCGGCGCGAAGGCGCTGCTGTTCCCGATCGACTGGCCGGAGCCGTTCGGCCTCGTGATGATCGAGGCGATGGCCTGCGGCACGCCGGTCGTCGCGTTCAACCGCGGCTCGGTGCCGGAAGTGATCGAGGACGGCGTGACCGGCTTCATCGTCGAGGACGTGCAGGGCGCGGTCGGTGCGCTGCACCGGATCGACACGCTGTCGCGCACCGCGATCCGCCAGCGTTTCGACACGCGTTTCAGCTCGAAGGCAATGGCGCAGCGTTATGTCGAAACTTACGAATCGCTTTGCGCGGCGACCAAGCAACCGGTATTGCGCCGGGTCGCGGGTGCCTGACACGGAAATCCACGCCGAAATATTCGGGAAAATCCGCGCCGAAATCCGCGCGTAAAACAAAAGAGCCGCATCGCCGATGCGGCTCTTTCTTTTTGGCTTCCGGTCATTCGATCTGGAAACGATCGCGGTTTTTCCCGACGATCCAATTCGGCGGCTTGCCGCGCCCGCTCCAGGTTGCACCCGATTTCGGGTCGCGGTATTTCGGCGGCAGCGGCGCCTTCTTCGGCGGGCGCCCGCGCCGTGCGCGTTCCGCGAAGCCCAGGTCCTGGGCCGTCAGGCCGTATTCCGCAATCATTCGCTGGACGTCGGCAATGACCGCCGCCACTTCCTGGCGGCGCACGTCGTCCGCCTGGGCCTGCAGATCCGCGATCTGCGCCTTGAGTTTCGCGTATTGAGACATTTTTCGACTCCCCTTTTCGATGATGCGGCCCCGGCGAATCCGGCCGGGACAACCACACCCGTTACGCCATCTGTACTGCCGCCCTGCTCCTGGAAATAAATGCTGTCATCTTTAACCAATTCGGCTATATCGAGAATGCGGGCTTATTCTAATAAAACGCATTCGTCAGCCATTCAAATTTAACAATCGTTGACCCTCCCGGACGCGATTCATTTCCTATAATCCAGACCAATTCCGGGCGACGGATTAAATCCGCAGTGTCGTCCGGCGGTCTTCAACCCACTTGAACGAGGTCCTTACATGAATCTTTCTCAGCGTCTCGCTGCAGAGGTATTCGGCGCGTTCTGGCTGGTGCTCGGCGGGTGCGGAAGCGCCGTGCTGGCCGCCGCCTTTCCGGGCCTCGGCATCGGCTTTGCCGGCGTCGCTCTCGCCTTCGGCCTGACCGTGCTGACGATGGCATTCGCAATCGGCCACATTTCGGGTTGCCACCTGAATCCGGCGGTGAGCGTCGGCCTGACGGTCGCCGGCCGCTTCCCGGCTCGCGATCTCGCGCCGTACATCGTCGCGCAGGTCGTCGGCGCCACGCTCGGTGCGTTCGTGCTGTACCTGATCGCAACCGGCAAGCCGGGCTTCGACGTCGTCGGCAGCGGCTTCGCGACGAACGGCTTCGGCGATCGCTCGCCCGGCCACTACTCGCTGACCGCATCGTTCATCTGCGAAGTCGTGATGACGGGCTTCTTCCTGTTCGTGATCCTCGGCGCGACCGACAAGCGCGGTGTGCCGGCCGGCTTTGCGCCGATCGCGATCGGCCTGTGCCTGACGCTGATTCACCTGATCTCGATCCCGGTCACCAACACGTCGGTGAACCCGGCGCGCTCGACCGGCCCGGCGCTGTTCGTCGGCGGCGACGCGATCGGCCAGCTCTGGCTGTTCTGGGTGGCGCCGCTGATCGGCGCGGTACTCGCAGGGATCATTTACCCGCTGGTCGCCGGGCGTGACGACGCCGTCGACCTGCTGCCGGCATCGGCTCGCACAAGCGAATAAAACACTACGGGGTCAAGCGAGCAGAGCAGCGAGCCTCACGCTGTCCAAGAACATCGAGGCAGGTGGTTTCGACGGGCGCCATTGGCGCCCGTTTTTCATGTCCGCGCGGGAAACGCGCCCGGCGCCGGGCGCTCAGGAAGCGGCGACCTTGTCTTCGAGCGAGAACAGCGTGCGCAGATGGCGTGCGACACCCGCATCGAAGTTGTTGCCGATCCGCGGGATGTGCGGCAGGCGCGCGACCAGGTCGGGATTCGCGTTGTTCATCATGAACGCGTGACCGGCGGTTTCGAGCAGGTCGATGTCGTTCATGTTGTCGCCGAACGCGATGCAGTGGCCGGAATCGACGCCGAGCCGCGCGAGGACCGAGCGCAGCGCACGGCCCTTCGACACGTTCGCGGTCATCACTTCGAGGCAGTCGGGCAGCGAGTACGTGACGTACAGCGCATCGCCGAAGCGCACGCGCATCTGCTCGGCGACCACCGCCAGATCGGCCGGCTCGCCGATGTACAGCACCTTCGCGATACCGGCGCCGTCGTGCGCGGCCATGTCGATCACGTCGTACCGGAAGCCCGAATCCTGGTGGAAGTCGAGCAGGTGCGGCGCGTCGCGGTCGATCAGCCAGCCGTCGTTGGTGAACAGGTTGACGATCACGCGGCCATGCGCGCCGGTGACGTCAGGCTGCACGAGGCCGCGGACCATCGCGGGAGCGATGTCCTGCGCGTGGATCGTCGTGTCGTCCGGCGCATGCACGCGCGCGCCGTTCGACGTGATCAGGTACGGCCGGATGCCGAGCACGTCGCGAATGCCGGCGACGTCCGCATAGTGGCGCCCCGTCGCGATCACGAACTGCAGGCCGTCGCGGTCGAGCCGCCGGACGGTGTCGATCGTGTACGGGTCGAGCTGGTGGTCGCTGTTCAGCAGGGTACCGTCGAGATCGGTGGCGATGACTTTGTACATGGGACGGGAGAATGGCGCTCAGGGCTCTGCGGAATCGCCATTCTAACGTCGCGCCCGGCGGCGCGCCGGACGGTTCCCGGTCGAGCGCCGCCTTCGGTGCCGTGTCGACGCAGCTCCCACTGCACCTTCCACCGCGCCTGCCGCCGCACGTTATCCCGCCTCAACTGCCTTCCGCCGCCCGCAGCGCCTGCAGTGCCAGCCGCAACGCGCCGTGTGCGGAATCGTCGAGCGGTGCGCGCAACCGCGCGGCATGGCGCGCCGGCACGGCCGGTGCAAGCGCGTCCGCCAGCCCGCCGCACAGCGCGACCGGCAGCGCCTGCTGCGGATCGAGCGCGTCGATCATCTTGCCGATCTCGTCGCCGGCCTGCGCGATCAGCGCGCCCGCGACCGGGTGCGCGCGGTGCGCGAACACGACCGGCGCGAGACGCGCGTAGATCGTCTGGTTCGCATCGCACGACCACTGGACGAGCGCGTCGCGATCCTGCGCGCCCGTTTCCGCGAGCAGTGCAGCGGCGAACGCATCGTGCGGCACGCGGCCGTCGAGCGCCTGTTGCGCATACGCGAGCGCGCGCACGCCGAGCCACGCACCGCTCGCTTCGTCGCCGGACGGAAAACCGAACCCGCCGGCGATCCGGCACGCACCGGCCGCATCGAGCGCCGCCGCGATGCTGCCGGTGCCGAGCGCGACGATGAGCCCCGGCGCGCCGCCGTGCGCACCGACGACCGTCGTATAGGCATCGCTCTCGATCGCAAGCGCGCCGAGCGGCGCCTGCGCGCGAAACGCCGCGAGCCACGCTGCGTTGTTCACACCCGCGAGCCCGCAGCCGAGCGCGCACTGCGACCAGTCGAACGCAAAGCCGGCCTGCGTGAACGCATCGGCGCATGCCGCGCCGATCGACGCCCACGCGCGCTCGATACCGAGACCGAGCCCCGACGGGCCGCCGCGCCCCTGTGCGAGCTCGCGCCCGTGCCGGTCGGCCAGCACCGCGCGCGTGCCCGTGCCGCCGCCGTCGATGCCGATCGCAAAAAGTAATGCCGCCATGCCTTCATCCCGCTGATTCGAACAGGCGCCAAGCTTAACCGGATCGGCGCCGCGCGCCCATCTGCCGTTCGGCCGGCTATTCCGCACAAGGGGCTTCCGCTATGCTGGCACGATCGAATCGATACCGAAAACGAGGGAAACGATGTCGCAGCGGTGCAACTGGGTAAGGACGGAAGCGGATGCTCACTATCACGATACCGAGTGGGGCGTGCCGTCGCACGACGATCGCCACCTGTTCGAAATGCTGATCCTGGAAGGCGCACAGGCCGGGCTGTCGTGGTCGACGATCCTGAACAAGCGCGCGGGCTATCGCGAAGCGTTCGCGGAGTTCGACGTCGACGCCGTCGCACGTTTCACGCCGAAGCGCATCGAGAAGCTGCTGGAGAATCCCGGCATCGTGCGCAACCGCGCGAAGGTCGAATCGGCGGTCACCAACGCGCGCGCCGTGCAGCGCATCCGCGAGGAGCACGGGTCGCTCGCCGCGTTCCTGTGGTCGTTCGTCGGCGATACGCCGATCCAGAACGCATGGCAGTCGTATCGCGACGCGCCTGCGTCGACCGAACAGTCCGACGCGCTCAGCAAGGCGCTGAAGGCTTACGGCTGCAAGTTCGTCGGCTCGACGATCTGCTATGCGCTGATGCAGGCGACCGGCATGGTCAACGACCACGAGGCCGGCTGCCCGTGCCACGCGCAGTGCGCGGCGCTCGGCGGCAAGCAGCCGGCACGGAAGCACAAGGCGGCCTGACGGCGACGCAACTCATGGGCGGGCGAGTCGCTGCCGCACCGGCACGTCGGCACGCGCCGCCAGATGATCCGCGCCGGTGAACCCGCACGCGGCGCCGATTTCCACGTGCTGCGCCGGCAGCCTTACCCGTTGGCCGCCGACGGTACGGCCGCGCGGCCGTGCCGTCGCCTGGTCATGTCGCCACCTGGCCGTGCCGCCGCCTGCCGGCCGATCGGCCACTTTTCCGCCACGCTCCGCAATTTTTCCGGCCCACAAAAGCAAAACGGCGGAGCGGCCTCTTTCGAGGCACACTCCGCCGTTTCGCGGCGAACCGTAAGACGCTCTTAGTGGAGCTTCTTCGGCAGCATCTGGCTGCGCAGGCGCTTGTGCAGGCGCTTGACGGCTGCTGCCTTCTTGCGCTTACGGACTGCGGTCGGCTTTTCGTAGGACTGGCGTTCGCGCAGTTCAGCGATCAGGCCATTTTTTTCGATAGCACGGCGAAAGCGGCGAATCGCCACTTCGAACGGCTCGTTTTCTTTCAGAAGAATCGTCGTCATGTCGTTCCTAAATTGCTTAAACGGTCAAAAACGTAGCGGCCAAGCGCCACGCACCGGCCATCCGAGCGTCCCCACAAACAGGCGAAACGAGCGGAAATACGGCCTCGGAGGCCGGAAAAGAGAGGCGGAAAGCACCGCGAGTACGCTTCACAGCCGCGTGCAGCGCCGCGTTTGACTGCCAGCAGACATGCCGAAAACGGCAGAGGCGTGACAGAAATCTCAATTCAGCCCGCCATCATAGCAGAGAATCACAGATAAAACTATCCTTTTGCATCTCCCGGTTCGTCGCTCCGCGTGGCGCGGCCGATCGCCCCGTCGAACGGGGCCGGGTGCCGCGCCTGCCCGCGGGCCGGCCGGCCAAGCCGGGCGGGCCTTTCGGCCGACAGCCATCCTTCCGTCCCGAATTTCCTCAAACATCCCTCTAAAGTTTTCGCCGGGTGCCGCCGTCAACCAGGAAAGGCGGGCAGCGCCAGACGCGAAAAAGCGCAACGCCGATACCAGAACCTGTCTGTATCTCAGGCATTTTCCAAAACGAGGAAGCAAATGCTGAACATCAACACCAACATCCTTTCGCTGACGACGCAGACGAATCTGTCGGGCTCGCAAAGCGCACTGTCGCAAGCGATCAACCGCCTGTCGTCGGGCAAGCGCATCAACACCGCTGCTGACGATGCAGCAGGCCTGGCGATCTCGACGTCGCAAACGGCGGCAATCAATGCGCTGACGCAAGGTGTTGCAAACGCGAACAACGGCATCTCGATGATCCAGACCGCCAACGGCGCGCTGCAATCGACGGTCGACAACCTGCAGCGTATCCGTACGCTGGCGCAACAAGCGGGCGACGGCTCGCTGGATTCGAGCGCTCGCGCAAACCTGCAAGCTGAAGTTTCGACGCGTCTCGGCGAAATCGACCGTGTCGCATCGCAAACGACGTTCAACAGCCAGACCATCCTGGGCGGCACCGGCAGCGTCACGTTCCAGATCGGCGCAGCAGCGAACCAGGTCGTTACCGTCGACTTCGGCACGGCGAACTGGAACAGCACGGGCATGAGCGTGAACACCCTGAGCGTCGCCACCCAGTCGGGCGCGCAATCGGCGATCACGGCGATCGACGCGGCACTGAAGCAAGTCAACACGTTCCAGGCAACGCTGGGCGCAGCACAGAACACGTTCCAGGCTGCGATCTCGACGACGCAAACCCAGGCAACCAACATGACCGCTGCTCGCTCGCAGATCACCGACGCGGACTTCGCGACGGAAACGGCGAACCTGAGCAAGGCGCAAGTGCTGCAACAAGCTGGTATCTCGGTTCTGGCGCAAGCGAACTCGCTGCCGCAGCAAGTCCTGAAGCTCCTCGGCTAATCGAGCAGCACCCGCGGCGGGCCACGCGCCCGCCCGCCTCCGGGCACGGCGGTGTCGCCATGCGACGCATCGCGACGCCGCCGAAACCGCACGGATCAGAATTCTCCAGGGAGGCACGCCTCCCTCTTTGCATTGAACCGCGGCGCCCCGCCGCATCGCGCACGTTGATTGCGCGGACGACCGGAGCAACGGCATGGCCACCACGACCCCCGTCAGCAGCACGGACATCAGCACGATCCTGGCGAATGCAGGTCAATCGATCATCAGCGGCGCGACCAATTCGTCGCTCGACGTCAATACGCTCGTCACGACGCTGGTGAACGCGAAGACGGCCGGGCAATTGCAAACCCTGCAGACCCGCCAGACGAACGACAATACGCAGCTGTCCGCGATCGGCCAGCTGAAGGGTGCGCTGTCCGCGCTGCAGACCGCGCTCACCGGCCTCTCGGACGGCACCGCGCTCGGCAGCCTGGCCGCGACGGCGAGCGGCACGGGCATCGCGACGACGATCAAGAGCGGCAGCGGCGCGGTGGCCGGTTCGTATTCGGTCAATGTCACGCAGCTCGCGACCGCCAACAAGCTGTCGTCGGCCGGCGTGACGTCGGCGGACACGATCTCGGCCGGCTCGCTGAGCATCACGTTCGGCAGCAACCCCGCGTTCAACGTCAACGTGGCGGCCGGCGCGTCGCTGTCCGACATCGCGTCGTCGATCAATTCCGCATCCGGCAATGCCGGCGTCACCGCGTCGGTCATCACCGGTTCGGACGGCCAGCATCTCGTGATGCAGTCGAACACCACCGGCGCGGCCAACACGATTTCGATCTCGGGTACGGGCGTCAATTCGAAACTGACGTCGGGGTACACGACGGTCACGCCGGCCGCCGACGCGAAGCTGACGATCGACGGCACGCCGGTGTCGAGCGCGTCGAACAACGTGTCGGGCGCGCTGACGGGCGTCACGCTGGCGCTGTCGCAGGCCGCTGTCGGCACGACGCAAACCGTCACGCTGTCGCAGGACACGGCCGCGGCGACGACCGCGATCAACAATTTCGCGACCGCGTATACCAACTTCGTGAATACCGCGAAATCGCTGTCGTCCTACGACCCGACGGCGAAGACCGCCGGCCCGATGCTCGGCGACGCGATGCTGAACACGATCAGGAACACGCTCGCGACGACGCTCAGCAGCGGCGTCACGACGGGCGGCACGACCTATGCGCTCGGCAGCATCGGCATCAACGTGGACTCGACCGGCGCGATGTCCGTCGACACCGCCGCGCTGACCACCGCGCTCAAGTCGAACGGTTCCGCGGTGGCGGCGATCTTCAACCAGACGAACGGCATCGCCCAGGCGCTCAATGCGAACATCAACTCGTACACGCAGACGTCCGGCCTGATCGACCAGCGCACCAACGCGATCAACGCCGATCTGAAGAGTGTGCAGAATCAGGCGACGCAGCTGCAGAGCTACTCGGACCAGTTGACCAAGCAATACAATGCGCAGTTCACCGCGCTGAACACGCTGATGGCGACGATGGCGAACAACACCCGCTACCTGACCCAGCTGTTCGGCGGCCAGAACAGCGCCGGCGCGATGGCCAACAACAAGTAAGCCTCGGCCGCCCCCCTTCGGAGCAGAACCATGACGAACGACACCCTGTCCCGCGCCTTCGACCTGACCCGTGCCATGCAGTCGGCGGCCGATGCGCGCGACTGGGTGCGCGTCGCGGCCCTCGTCGACGAACGCTCGCCGCTGCTGATGAACCTGTCCGGCGAGCAGACCCCGGACATGCTGGACCAGGTGCGGCAGATCATGGCGATCGACGCGTCGATCACGGCGCATGCGCAGACGGACCGTGACCGCCTGGCTGCGGAGTTTGCGCAGTCCCAGGAGCGGATCAAGGCCGCGAGCCAGTACCAGAAGGCCGGCATGCTGTGACCGGCCGGGCGTCCCGCCCGCCGCGCATGTCGAATTAAAAGACGCCGCCAGTCGAGCGGTCCGTTGTCGCCGTACCGTCGAGCCGCTTCAATGCGGCTTTTTTTCGCCGGCAGGCGGCAGCGCGAGCCGGATCGCGCCGGCTACGGCCGCGTCGATCATCTCGGGCGGCCGGCCCGACGATGCGCGAGCGCGGCTGCCAGCCGTGGCGCGATCCCGCTCGTCACGCGCCCCGGGGCGCCGTCTCGCCGGCCGCGTAGCGGGCCCACATGCCGTGCAGCGCGTCCTCGAGGTTGCGTGCGAAGCGCGACGCATCGCACAGCGGCGACGCGAGCGCGCGCTCGCGCAGCGTTGCACGCAGCGTCGCCAGCCCGTCGCGGTCGCGCGCGAACGCGACGGCCTTCGCGAAGTACGCATCCTCGTCCGTCGCGATCCAGTCGCCCATGCCCGCCGCGTGCAGCAGGCTTTCGCAAATGTGCGTGACGAACCGGCTGCCCTTCATCCCGAGCACCGGCACGCCCATCCACAGCGCTTCGGCGGTGGTCGTGCCACCCGGATACGGGAACGGGCTCAGCGCGATGTCGATGCGGTTGTATGCGGCGAAGTACTCCGCACGCGGCGAACCGCCTTCGAGAATCAGCCGATCCGCGCCGATGCCGTGCCGCGCGAAGCGGTCGAGCGTCGCCTGGTTCACGTCGCCGGCGCCGAGCTCATGGGCCTTCAGCAGCAGGCGCGCGTCCGGCAGTGCATGCAGGATGCGCGACCACAGCGCGACGACCTCGTCGCTGACCTTGATCAGCTTGCCGAAGCAGCCGAACGTGACGCCGCCATGCGCCGCCATCGGCAGCGGGCCGACCGCGACATCGTACGGCGGCGGCGTGAAGCATAGGTAGCTGTCCGGCAGCCGCCACGGCCGTTCGGTGAAGTGATGCGCCTCGTCGGCCGGTAGCGTATGCGCATCGCCGATGAAATAGTCGATCGCGCGGCAACCGGTCGTCGCGAAGAAACCGAGCCAGCTCGCCTGCACCGGCGCGGGCTTGTGCCCGAAGATCGGCAGGCCGCTCCAGTTGGTATGGCCTGCCATATCGATCAGGATGTCGATGCCGTCGTCGCGAATCAGCTGCGCGGCCTCCTCGCGGCCCAGGCTGACCACCTTCTTCCAGCTCGCGAAGTTCGGCCTGAGCCGCGCGGTCACGTCGTCCTCGCCGACGAACGTCACATAGGCATGTGGCTCGATGCGCGACCGGTCGATCCGCGCGAGCACGCTTTCCAGGAAGATGCCGACCGGGTGCTGGCGCAGGTCTCCCGACACGAAGCCGACGCGCAGCGGCCGCCCCTGCGCCTGCGCGACGCGCTGCGCGCGGTCGTGCTCGAACGGATGCGCGTCGCGCTCGAGATGCTCGCCGTAGCGGCGCGCTTCAGCGACCCACTCCTGCGGCTCGAACGCGGGCGAACTCGACATGTTGAACAGCATCCGCGAGTACGCGCGATGCAGGTCGTGCCGGATCGCCGAGCGGAACGCACCCAGCGCGCCGGCGTGATCCCCTTTCGCCCACAGGATGTCGCCGAGCGTCATCTGGACTTTCAGCGGATCGATGCCGAGCTCCCGCGCGATCTCGGTGTGCTTCATCGCCTCGTCGAGCTTCTCGAGCCGAAACAGCGCGGCGGCGAGGTTGTGATGCGCGTCGGCATCGTCCGGGTTCAGGTCGATCGCATGCCGATGGCTCAACTCCGCGGCAGCCAGCAAGTTGAGGTTGTGATACGCGAAGCCGAGGAAGTTGTATGCGTCGGCCAGCTCGGGATCAAGCTCGATCGCACGCCGGCACACCTGCACCGCCTGCCCGTATTCGCCCTGCTGGTTGCGCAAATCGCCGAGCCACGCCCATGCCTGTGCATGCGCGGGGGCGATCGCGAGCGCCTGCTCGAGCAGTTCGAGCGCCTTGTCGAAATCACCGATGCGCTGCAGCAGCCTTGCCAGCACGCAGTGCGCGTCCGCGTCGCCCGGATCGAGCCCCTCGCGCGCATGGTCGATCGCGCCGTGCAGATCGCCGGCCGCGCGCAGCGTCGCGCTCAGCCCCCGGTGCGCGATACGAAAGCCCGGTTGCAGCGCGATGGCGCGACGATAGGCATCCGCTGCGTCGTCGAATTTCTCCTGCGCATGCAGCGCGTTGCCGAGATTGCAGTACGCATCCGCGTACTGCGGCTGGTGCGCGACGGCCTTGGCGTAGCTCGCGGCCGCCGCTTCGTGCTCGCCCAGGTCCTGCAGCGCGTTGCCGAGGTTGTTGTACGCCTCCGCGTAACCGGGGCGCAGCTCGATCGCGCGCGCGCAACTCTGCATCGCGGCCGCCGGCTCGCGTGCGTCGCGCAACGCGTTGCCGAGGTTGTTGTGCGCCTCCGGATAGTCCGGCCGCAGCGCCACCGCGCGCCGGTAGTGCGCGATCGCGTCGTCGAGCCGGCCGCTTTCGCGCAGCATGTTGCCCAGGTTGTTGAAGTACGACGCGTCCGGCCGCTCGACGAGCGATTGCTCCATCAGTGCGAGCCCGGCGTCGTACTGTTTCAGCTGGCACGCCAGCAGCCCGAGGAAATGCAGCGCGTCCGGCTGGCCCGGCTGCGCAGTGAGGATCGCGTCGTACAGCGTCTTCGCTTCCGCGAGACGCCCCGCCTGATGATGCGCGAGCGCGGACTGCAGCGTGTCGTGGATATCGTTCATGCTTCGTGTTCCGAGTTCGTATAGCGTTGCCACATGCCGATGAAAGCCGCTTCGAGATGCGCCGCGAACCGGCGCGCGTCGCACAACGGCGACGCGAGCAGCTGCGCACGCAGGCTCGCGTGCAGCGCCGCGAGGCGCTCGCGATCGCGCACCGCCGCGATCGCCTTCGCGACATAGGTGTCCTCGCCGTCAGCGACCCATTCGCCCATGCCCGCCGCGTGCAGCACGCTTTCGCAGATGTGCGTGACGAACCTGCTGCCCTTCATCCCGAGCACCGGCACGCCCATCCACAACGCTTCGGCCGTGGTCGTGCCGCCCGGGTACGGAAACGGGCTCAGCGCGACGTCGATGCGGTGGTACGCGGCAAAGTATTCCTCGCGTGGCGAACCGCCCTCGAGGATCAGCCGGTCCGCGCCGATACCGTGCCGCGCGAAACGCGCGGTGGTCGCGTCGCGCACGCCCTCGCGACCGAGCTCGTGCGCCTTGAGCAGCAGCCGCGCGTCCGGCTGCGCGTGCAGGATGCGCGACCACGCGCGCACGACGTCGTCGCCGATCTTCACGAGCTGGCCGAAGCAACCGAACGTCGGATGGCCGCGCGCCGCCATCGGCAGCGGGCCGACCTCGACGTCGCAGGCCGGCGGCGTGAAGCACAGGAAGCTGTCCGGCAGCCGCCACGGCCTCTCGACGAAGTGATGCGCTTCGGCGTCCGGCAGCGTGTAGCGGTCGCCGATGAAGTAGTCGATCGCGTCGCAGCCGGTCGACGCGAAGAAGCCGAGCCAACTCGCCTGCACCGGCGCGGGTTTCCAGCCGAACACGGGGAGCCCGCTCGACTGCGTATGGCCCGCGAGGTCGACGAGGACGTCGATTTCGTCGTCGTGAATCATCCGCGCGGCCGCCTCCGGACCCAGCGCGGCGATCGAGCGCCAGCCATTCGCGTGCGGCTTCAGTTTCGCGGTGATCGCGTCCTCCTCGTCCGTGGTCACGTACACGCGCAGGTCGATGCGCGTGCGCTCGAGGTGCGCGAGCACGCTTTCCAGGAATATCCCGACCGGATGCAGGCGCAGGTCGCCGGACACGAAGCCGACGCGCAGCGGCCGCCCTTGCGCGCGTGCGGCCCGCTCGCGCGGATCGTGCGCGTAGCGCGTCGAACGCGCGGCCAGGTGCCGGCCGTAGCGTCGCGCGTCGGCCAGGTAGTCGGCGGGGTTCACGCAAGCGGATGCCGCTGCGCTGAACAGCAGCCGGTTCAGCACGGTCGCCGCGACGTCGTCGGCGTCGTCGCGCACCAGCGCGAGCGCATCGCGATACGCGTGGACCGCGGCATCGACGTTGCCCTGCGCGCGCTGGATGTCGCCGAGATTGACGTGCATCAACACAGCCGGCGGGCCGGCCTGCAACGCCTGCCGGCAATACACGAGCGCCTCGTCGAGCCGCTGCAGCTTCAGCAGCACGACGGACAGGTTGTGGCACGCGCCGGCGTCCGCCGGATTGAGCGTGACGGCCGTGCGATGGCACGCTTGCGCATCCTCGAGCCGGTCCAGTCCGTGATACGCGTTGCCCGCGTGGTTATGTGCGTCGCCGAGGTTCGGCGCGAGCCGGATCGCGTCCTGTGCATGCGCGAGCGCTTCCGCGCAGCGCAGTTGCTTGTGACGCACGGCGCTCAGGTTCGCGTGGGCCATCGCCATCGACGCATCCAGCTCGATCGCGCGGCCGTAATGCGTGGCGGCGCCATCGAGGTCGCCCAGATCCTGCAGCGCATTGCCGAGGTTGTTGTACGCCTGCGCGTAACCGGGGCGCAGCTCGATCGCGCGCGCGCAGCTCTGCATCGCGGCCGCCGGCTCGCGTGCGTCGCGCAACGCGTTGCCGAGGTTGTTGTGCGCCTCCGGATAGTCCGGACGCAGCGCCACCGCGCGCCGGTAGTGCGCGATCGCGTCGTCGAGCCGGCCGCTTTCGCGCAGCATGTTGCCCAGGTTGTTGAAGTACGACGCGTCCGGCCGCTCGACGAGCGATTGCTCCATCAGTGCGAGCCCGGCGTCGTACTGTTTCAGCTGGCACGCCAGCAGCCCGAGGAAATGCAGCGCGTCCGGCTGGCCCGGCTGCGCAGTGAGGATCGCGTCGTACAGCGTCTTCGCTTCCGCGAGACGCCCCGCCTGATGATGCGCGAGCGCGGACTGCAATGCCTGTCCTGTTCCGTCCATCTCGTCTGCTCTGCTCAATAGGGATGCCGTTCGCGTCGGAAGTCGATCAGCCTGCCGCCGTGCCCGATCGTCACGGCCGGCGCCGCCATCCCATCGCGCGCCATGCCGACGACGGTGTCGCGCACGCGCCACCGGTCGGAATGACGATCACGCCGGCCGGCGCGGTGTTCAGCGCGAGGGACGCCATGTTCCGCTGGCCGCCTCCGTGGAAATGCCCACGCACATCAAGTCGTGAGCGGCCTCACACGGATGCGACCGGCGCGGCTTCGACGTGCTGCGCCCACATGCCGTGCAGTGCGTCCTCGAAGTGGCGCGCGAAGCGGGGCGCGTCGCACAGCGGCGACGCGAGCACCTGCGCGCGCAGCGTCGTGCGCAGCGCCGTCAGCTCGGCGGGCTGGCCGACCTGCGCGACGGCCTTCGCGACATACGCGTCGTCGTCGTCCGCGATCCACTCAGGCAGCCGCGCCGAATGCAGCAGGCTCTCGGCGATGTGCGACAGGAAGCGCTCGCCGCGCCGGCACAGAACGGGCACGCCCATCCACAGCGCTTCGGCGGTCGTCGTGCCGCCCGGATACGGGAACGGGCTCAGCATCAGGTCGACGCGCCGGTACGCGGCCAGGTATTCGGCGCGCGGCGAGCGGCCTTCGAGGATCAGGCGCTGCGCGTCGATGCCGTGCGCCGCGAAGCGCGCGGCAAGCGCCTGCTGCTCGCGCGGATCGTCGAGATGCTCCGCCTTCACGAACAGCTTCGCGCCCGCGACCGATTGCAGCACGCGCGACCAGACCGCGACGACGTGATCGGTGACCTTCGCGAGCTTGCCGAAATAGCCGAAGGTCGGATGGCCGTTCGCGAGCATCGGCAGCGCGCCGACGTCGACAGGCTCGGCCGGCGGCGTGAAGCACAGATAGCTGTCCGGCAGATGCCACGGCCGCTCGGTGAAATGCGCGGCCTCGGCGGGCGGCAGCACGTGACGGTCGCCGATCACGTAGTCGATCGCGCGCACGCCGGTGCTCGCGAAATAACCGGGCCAGCTCGCCTGCAGCGGCGCCGGCTTCCACGCGAACAGCGGCAAGCGGTTGTAGATCGTGTGGCCCGCCGCGTCGAGCAGCACGTCGATGCGGTCCGCGCGGACACGCGCAGCCGCCGCTTCGTCGCTCAGGCCGGCAATGCAGGTCCACGTCGCGAAGGCCGGCTTGAGCCGGGCGGTCACGTCGTCCTCGACGTCGCGCGTCGGGTACGCATGCATCTCGATCCGGTTCGCGTCGAGATGCTTCAGCATGCTCTCGATGAAATAGCCGACCGGATGCGACTTCAGGTCGCCCGACACGATGCCGACCTTCAGCGGCCGCCCGGCGCGGGCGGTCAGGTCGACGAGCCAGTCCGTCCACGGCTTCGCGCGCCGCGTGACGAGTTCGTCGTAGCGCGCGGCCTCGGCGAGATAGGCGTCGTGGTCGAACGCTTCGCTGCAGTGGCTCGCGAACAGCAGGTTGCTGCGCGGCTCCGGCAGTTCGGGGCGCAGGGCGACCGCGTGCCGGTAAGCCTCGAGCGCGGCCGGAATCTCGTTCAGGTCGAACAGCGCATTCGCAAGATTGTTGTAGGCCTGGCCGTTGTCCGGCGTCAGCGCGATGGCCTGGCAGAACGCATCGACGGCCGCGCGGGCGTCGCCGGCGAGCCGCAGCGCGTTGCCGAGGTTGTTGTACGCATCGACGTAGTCGGGTCGCAGCTCGATCGCGAGACGGAAGCACTCGGCGGCGGCGGCGTGACGGTTGTCCGCCTGCATCACGTTGCCGAGGTTGTAGTAGTACATCGCGTCCGGCCGGATCTCGATCGCCGCCATGATCAGGTCGGATGCCTGCTGATAGCGCCCGTACTGATGGCCGATCAGGCCGAGGAGGTGAAGCGCGTCCGCGTGCCGGGGATCGGTGTCGAGGATCTGCCGGTACAGCGTCTCGGCCTCTTCCAGCCGGTCGGCCTGATGGTGCGCCAGCGCCTGTTCGATCGTGGCGGCGGCGGGGGAGGTGGGCATCATGAGCTAGGTCGTCCTGGTAGCCAATACGGGATTCGAATCGCGGCCGGCGCCGCTGCGCCGGCACATGCCTTCGCCCGCGGACGCACGCACCGACGGTCTCCGACGTGTCCGAATTCTCCTCGCGCACGCCGCGTTCCAATTTGGCGAGCAGGTGCTGGAATTGGTCGCTATTCCCGCTACTGCGAGCCGCACCCGCGGGCGCCCCGAATTCGCGCCGGACACCCGCGCATCCATCGAAATGCGGGGTGAAACCACCCGCTAATCCGACATTCGATCCGGGCGGCGCTCGCTAGACTTGATCGTAGAAAGATGTCCGACCTGCGCCGCTCGGACGGTTGCGCATTCCGATGCCACCGCGCCGACACGCGCTCGTCCGGCCACACCCTTTGCGCCTGGAGCCCTGTGTATGCACGAATCAGCGATCATCACCAACGCAGATGGCGATCAGCTCGCGGCGCGCCGCGAACTGTTCGACCTGATGCAGACCTACCCCGCGACGCGCGAGGAACTGGAACGGTCGCTCGGCCTGTTCGTGCGCGGCTCGCTCCTCGCACGCATTCTCGCGACCTTTGAGATCTATCAAAAAATCGTGCCGCTGCCGGGCGCGATCCTCGATCTCGGCACGTGGCGCGGGCAGACCGCCGTGCTGTGCGAGAACTTCCGCGCGATTCTCGAGCCGCTGAACTTCCAGCGCCGCATCCACGCATTCGATACGTTCACTGGCTACACGGGCTTCGCCGAGCACGACGCGCGCGACCGCAAGCTGTTCTCCGACGGCACGTACTCGCTGTCCGGCGAGTACGCCGACCTGCTGCGCAAGCTGCTGAACCTGCACGAGCGCAGCAACGCGATGGGACACGTGCATGACAAGCATCACGTGTGGGAAGGCGACTGCCGCGACACGCTGGCGGCGTTCGACGAAGCGCATCCCGGCGAGATGGTCGCGCTCGCGTGGTTCGACCTGAACGTGATCGAGCCGACCCGGCACGCGTTCGACGCGGTGATGGAGCGGCTGGTGCCCGGCGGCGTCGTCGCGTTCTGGCAGCTCACCCGCGGCGGCCAGCTGCCCGCGGAAGGCATCCATTACCTGCGCGACCTGCTCGGCAACCGTCCGCACCAGATCCACAAGGCGGCGGCATATCCGTCGCTCTGCTACCTGTCGTTCCCCGAAGGTGGGGGCACCCGCAAATGAAGATCGCAATCCTCGGCAACGGCATTCTCGGCCTGATGACGGCCCGCGCATGGCAGCAGGCCGAGCCGGGCGTCGAGCTCGTGATCGTCGGCCACGCGCATCGGCCCGGCTCGGCCACGCGCGCCGCGGCGGCGATGCTCAATTCGTTCACCGAACTGGAGGGCGATTCGCTCGGCACGCCGATCGACCGCTTCAAGTTCGACCTGAGCCGCGGCGCGACGGCGGCCTGGCCCGCCGTATTCGCTGAAATCTGCACGCCGGAGCGCGCGGTCGCGCACGGCTTCGGCACCTTCGTGCTGAACAACGCGGCGACCGACGCGCTCGACGACGAGAACTTCGCGGCCGTGCAGCGGTTCTGCCGCGAATTCGAGGAGCCCTGCGAGGCGGTCGATCCGTCAGGCATCCCGAACTATCATCCGGACCCGCGCTATCGCGCGCTGAAGGCGGTCTTCCTGAAGCGCGAAGGCTGGGCCAATCCGAAACAGTTTCTCGACGCGCTGACCGCGTCGGTCGCGCAAGCCGGCAACGTGCGCTTCATCGACGCCGAGGTCGAGCGGCTCGACACCGCGGCCGGACGCGTCACCGGCGCGCGCCTGTCCGATGGCAGCGTGCTCGGCGGGGACCGCTTCATCCTCTGCAACGGCGCCAACGTGACGCGCGTGCTGCAGGCGAGCTTGCCCGAGCTGCCGGTGCAGCGGATGTTCTACGGCATCGGCATGTCGATCGAACTGCAGAGCGCGGAGAACGTGCACACGCACTGCGTGCGCACGACCAACCGCGGCCTCGCGTGCGGTGTGTATTCGGCGCCGTACGGGCCTGACCGGACCCTCGTCGGCGCCAGCAACTACATCAGCCCGGTGCCGCACGAGCACGGCCACGCCGGCAGCGCGTACACGCTGCTCAAGTCCGCGATGGACCAGATCAACACCCGCTTCTCGCGCGCGAGCCTGGTCAACGTCAACGTCGGGTGGCGGCCGACGACGTCCGACCTGTATCCGCTGTTCGGCGAAACCAGCGTGCGCGACCTGTGGATTCTCGGCGGCACCAAGCGCGACGGCTTCCACCTGTCGCCGGTGCTGTGCCGCGATCTCGTCGCGGCGATGCGCGGCGAGCCGATCGATCCGCGCTACGCGGAACTCGCGCCCGAACGCCCGCTGATCCGCAACATGACGCGCGAGGCCGCGATCGCGAAGACGGTACGCCATCAGATCAATGCCGCGTACCAGCACGACTTCGTGCCGGCGCGCAACCGCATGGTCGAACAGCTTCGGAACGCGATGCGCGCGGACCTGGAGGCGCTGCACGACAAGCTGGGCGCAACGGACTGGGGCATTCCGCCCGAGCTCGTCGACATGTACCGGTACGGCCACATTCCGGCATGAGCGGTGCGACCATGAACCGCGATGCGAAGCGGGTAGCGATCGTCCAGTCCAACTACATTCCGTGGAAGGGCTACTTCGACCTGATCGCCGCCAGCGACGAGTTCATCCTCTACGATGACGCGCAGTACACGCGCCGCGACTGGCGCAACCGCAACCAGATCAAGACGCCGCAGGGCGTTCAATGGCTGAGCGTGCCGGTGAAGGTGAAGGGCAAGTATCACCAGTCGATCCGCGAAACCGAGATCGACGGCGCCGACTGGGCGCCGCTGCACTGGAAGGCCCTGCAGCAGAACTACGCGCGCGCGCCGCACTTCGCGCGCTATGCGGACGAGCTCGAAGCGCTCTACACCGGTCGCCCCTACGGGATGCTGAGCGAGCTGAATTTCGCGATGCTGACGTGGGTCCTGCGGCAACTGGAGATCGGCACGCGCGTGTCGTCGACGTCGGACTATGCGCTCCACGGCGACCGCACCGAGAAGCTGCTGAACCTGTGCGTGCAGGCGGGCGCGACCGAGTACCTGTCCGGCCCGGCCGCGCGCAGCTACCTCGACGAGAACCTGTTCGCCGATGCCGGCGTCGCGGTGCGCTGGTTCGACTATCCGACCTATCCCGAGTATCCGCAGCAGTGGGGCGACTTCGTCCACGGCGTGACGGTGCTCGACGTACTGTTCAACTGCGGTCCCGAAGCGCGCCGATACGCGCTGACCTCGAAAGACTGAGGCGATGTCCATGAGCGAATCCCGGCATGCGAGCCTGCTGGAAGAAGTAGCCGCGTACTACAGCGCGCGGCTGGCGGAGCACGGCGCGACCGCGCGCGGCGTCGACTGGAACGGCGAAACCAGTCAGTTCCTGCGCTTCGAACAACTGACGAAGATCCTGCCCGCGTCCGGCGGCCACTCGGTGAACGACATCGGCTGCGGCTACGGCGCGCTGGTCGATTTCCTGAAGGCGCGCGCGCTGCCGGACGGCTTCGCGTATGCGGGCTACGACATCTCGTCCGACATGGTCGACGCCGCGCGGCAGCGCTACCGCGAAGACGCGAACGTCGCGTTTCATGTCGGCGCGGTGCCGCCGGCCGCGTCGGACTACGGGATCGCATCCGGCATCTTCAACGTCAGGCGCGGTCACGGCGACGACGCATGGCTCGACTACATCCACGCGACACTCGACACGCTGCACGCGACGAGCCGACTGGGCTTCGCGTTCAACTGCCTGACGTCGTATTCCGATCCGCCGTTCATGCGCCCGGACCTCCTGTACTACGCGGACCCGTGCGCGCTGTTCGATCGCTGCAAGCGCCGCTATTCGCGCCACGTCGCGCTGCTGCACGACTACGGCCTGTACGAATTCACGATTCTCGTCCGCAAGGACATCTGAGCGGTGCCGCGCGCAAGCCGCGCGGCCGAACGTCCCACCCTCACCGCGGAGCCTGACCATGTTCGGCCCACCCAACCTCGACTGCATTCCGTTCGGCCGCCCGTTCGTGGTCGGCAAGGAGCTCTACTACATCGCGAAAGCGGTCGAGCAGGGCGGCCTCGCCGGCGACCAGGCGTTCACGAAGCTCTGCCACCGCTGGCTGGAAGCGCGCGTCGGCTGCCAGCGCGCGCTGCTCACGCACTCCTGCACGGCCGCGCTCGAGATGGCCGCGATCCTCGCCGACGTGCAGCCCGGCGACGAAGTGATCATGCCGTCCTACACGTTCGTGTCGACCGCCAACGCGTTCGTGCTGCGCGGCGCGACGCCGGTGTTCGTCGACATCCGCCGCGACACGCTGAACCTTGACGAGACGCAGATCGCCGCCGCGATCACCCATCGCACGCGCGCGATCGTGCCGGTGCACTACGCGGGCGTCGCATGCGACATGGACGTGATCGGGCAGCTCGCGGCGGACCACGACCTGTGGGTGATCGAGGACGCCGCCCAGGCGCTGCAGTCGTCGTGGAACGGCAAGCCGCTCGGCAGCCTCGGCCACCTCGCGTGCCTCAGCTTCCACGAGACCAAGAACGTGATCTCGGGCGAAGGCGGCGCGCTGCTGGTCAACGACCCGCGCCTCGTCGAGCGCGCGGAGATCATCCGCGAGAAGGGCACCAACCGCAGTCAGTTCTTCCGCGGGCAGGTGGACAAGTACACCTGGGTCGACGTCGGCTCGTCGTTCCTGCCGGGCGAGCTGATCGCGGCGTTCCTGTACGCGCAGTTCGAGCACGCGGACGTGATCACCGCGCAGCGGCGCGCGACCGTGCAGCGCTACCAGGACGCACTGCAGCCGCTGCACGCGGACGGGCTGATCGAGCTGCCCGCGATTTCGCTCGCCGAGCGCGGCAACGGCCACATGTTCTATTTCCTCGCACGCGACCTCGCCGAACGCACCGAGCTGCTGCAGCAGATCCGCGCGGTGGGCGTGAACGCGGTGTTCCACTACGTGCCGCTGCACAGTTCGCCGGCCGGCCAGCGCTACGGGCGCTGCGGGTCCGGCATGGCGGTGACGGACCTCGTCGCCGACCGGCTCGTCCGGCTGCCGCTGTACCACGACATGACCGAAGCCGAACAGGATCGCATCCTCGACGTGGTCTTCGATTTCTACCGCACCCGATAACGATGACGACTCCCCAACCTGGCCTGGCGCACGGCGGTTCGCGCATCTTTACGCGACTCGGCCACCCGTACTACATACACGCGCCGAATTTCCGGCAAACCTCCGGCGGGATCCGCGCGATGCACTACCTGTGCCACGTGCTGAACCTGCTCGGCCACGAAGCGTACGTCTGCACGCCGGTCGTGCATCCTGACCTGCGCACGCCGCCGCTGACCAACGACATCGTGCAGGCGCACGCCCGCGCGAATCGCAGCCCGATCGTCGTCTACCCGGATGTCGTCACCGGCAATCCGTTCAACGCGCGCTGCGTCGTGCGCTACCTGCTGGCCGAGCCCGGTCGCATCAACGGCGAACCGATCACGCTGCAGCCGAACGACCTCGTCTTCACGTTCGGGCCGTCGCTGGTGCCAGAAGAATGGCAGGCGGACCTGCTGCGCATACCGCTGGTCGACACGCGCATCTTCAACAGCGACGGTGTCGACGACGCCCGCCGCAACGGCACGGCCGTCTTCATCAATCGCCACCTGCGGCGCGGCGGCACGCTGCATCCGGTCACCGCCGACTCGATCGAAATCTCGACCCGCGTGCCGGAACGTTCGGCGCACGAACTCGCGGCGCTGTTCCGACAGGTCGAGTGCGTGTACATGTACGAGTGGTCCACCGCCGTGTTCGAAGCACTGCTGTGCGGCTGCCCGGTCGTGTGCATCATGAATGACGCGTCGCTGTCGGAGCCGACCCGGTGGGTGATGGACGGCAAGGGCATCGCGTGGGGGCTCGACGAACACGAGATCGCCCACGCGAAGGCCACCGTTCACGAAGCGCGCAGCGTCTACCTGAAGGAAGAGGAGGCGTTCTGGCAGCAGTTGCAGAACTTCGTCGAGCGGACCCAGGCACACGCGGACAAGCTGGATGCGCAGGCCGTCGCGACGGGCGCCGCCGCCCAGGGACAGCCCGCGTCCGCGCCGCGCTCGTGCATCGCGGTCGTCACCGCAGAACCGGCCGACCACGCGCGCACCAGCCTGCGTTTCACGCAGCCGTTCGCGCGGCTGGACCGCGAATGGGCACTGACTTTCCCTGTCACGCAAGCCGGCATCGATCCCGACGCGCTGCAGCGCGCCGACCTGATCGTGCTGCAGGGCGACACGCCGGGCCTGCTGTCCCCCGCCACGCTGGAACACCTGTTCTCGCTCGGCAAGCCGATCGTCCTCGAGATCGACGCGCCGCTCGACACGCTGCTCGCCGACATCCCCGGCGCGGCCGACAACGCGCGCCGCAAGGCCGGCATCCGCAGCGCCGTGCAGCGCGCGCATGCGCTCGTCGTGCCGTCGGAAGCGCTGGTGCGGCAGTACCGTCATGTCAACGCATCGGTCCACGTGCTGCCGACCGGCGTCGATCTCGAGCGTCTGCACCGCGCGGCGCCCGGCGTGCGCGACCACGTGAACCTCGCGGTTTCCGGCACCGGTCTCGACGGCGTGCGTCTCGAGCAGGTCCGCCAGGCGCTGGCCGAGCTCCGCCGCCGGTTTCCGGGGAAGCTCCGGGTGTCGTTCATCGGCGCGGCGCTGCCGGCCGGCTGGGACCGCGAACCGGACGTCACGCTGATCGCGGAGCCTGCCCCTTACGACAGCTACGCCGACGCGCTGAAGCGCGCGGACCTCGACATCGCGCTGGTCGCGGCGCCGGTCACGTTGCGCGACGATGCGCCGCCGCGCGCATGGCTCGAATGCTCGGCGGCCGGCGCGGCCACGGTGCTCGTCGCCACGCCGGCGGACGGCTGCCCGGTTGTCCACGGCCGCACGGGCTGGCTCGTCGCCGACACCGCCGATGCGTGGGTCGACGCGATCGCGCACCTGATCGAACATCCGCAAACCCGCGCGCAACTCGCCGCGGCCGCGCAGGATGAGATCCGTGCGCAGCACGACATCGGCCGCAACGCCGCGCGCCACGGCGCGCTGTACGCGCGGCTGCTCGCGGAGAACCGAACGATGGCGCCCGTCGCCGCGACTGCGGACGCCACACCGCGCCGCAAGCGCCTGATCGTGTATTCGACCGATCCGGACGCGTGCGCGTCGTCGCGCATTCGCCTCACGCTGCCGTTCGGTCTGCTGAACGACGAATGGGAACTCGTCCCGGGCATCCGGGACGGCCAGATCGACAGCAGCGTGCTGGCCACGGCCGACGCCATCCTGCTGCACCGGCTGACGCCCGGCATCCTGACGGGCAACGACCTGTATACGATCTTCAGGCATGAAAAGCCGGTGATCTACGAGACCGACGACCTGCTGACCGACCTGCCGGCCGCGCACCCGCTCGCCGCGCAAGGCAGGATGGCCCGCGCGGGGATCGAGCTCGTGCTGCGCAACGCGGACGCCGTGATCGTATCCACGCCGTTCATCGCCAGCCGCTACCGGCTGTCGCACCCGCGCGTTCACGTGCTGCCCGACAGCGTGGACTTCGACCGGTTCTACCGCCCCGTGACGGCGCGCGGCGACGACTGCGTGACGATCGGCATCGCCGGCGCGTCGCTGCGCGCCGACAACTTTGCGCTCGTCGACGCGGCGCTGCAGGCGATCTGCGCGCGTCATCCCGGCAAGGTCAAGGTGAGTTTCGTCGGCGCAGACGTCCCGCCAGGCTGGGCCGGCCACCCGGACGCCGCGTGCGAGCCCGAGCTTCACGACTACGACGCGCACGCACAACGCCTGCCGGAACGGTGCTGGGACATCGCGCTGCTGCCGCTCGCCGACCACGACTACAACGCCGGCACGAGCACGATCCAGTGGCAGGAATACGCGGCGGCCGGCATCGCTTCGATCGTCAGCGACCGGCCAGCCTATCGCCTCGCGCTGCACGACGGCTGCGACGGCCTGCTGGTCCCGGATGCGCCGCAGGCCTGGGTCGACGCGCTCGACCGGCTGATCGCGAACCCGGCGCTGCGCCGCGGGCTCGCGCGCACGGCGCAGGCGAAGGTCCGCAAGCATCACGCGCTGCAGCAGGCGCTGCCGCGCTATCGCCATGTGTATCAGCAGTGCATCGACAAAGGCGCTGTCGGCAACCCGCCCGGCCGGCCGGATGCGCCGATCCCCGGCGCGCTGATCCTCGACGCCGAGGGCGACCTCGACAAGGTCCGGCTGAGCCTGCAGGAAATCGCAAGGCGGCCGGAACAGGATCTGCTGGCGGTCGTGGTGACCACGTCGCAGGCGCCGCTGCCCGAATGGACCGACAAGGTGCGCTACCTGCACGCGCCCGCGCACGAGTACACGGCCACCGTCGAGCAGCTCTGCGCACTGCCGGCGTTCGACTGGACGCTGATCGTCGAGGCGGGCGACGGGCGTGCTGCGCAGGCACGAACGCCCGCCGATGCCGCGATCGCGTAGTTCGGCGCGCGCCGTGCCGCTTGCCTGACGCTGGCGGCCCGGCGCGCTATCCCGGCAGCGCGCCCTGTGCTCAGCTGCTCGAACAGCCGCCGCAACTGCTCGAGCTGCATGAGCTCGACGAACTGCAGCTCGACGACGAGTCGCTCGAACTGCAGGACGAACCGGTCGATCCGCCCGCCCGCGCGGCGGTCGGCGTCAACGGCGGCGGTTCCATCAGCACCATCGAATGCGCGGCCCACGCGGTGCCGGCCAGCGCGCCCGCGCCGAACAGCGCGGCGGTCCACAGCAACGCGTCCGGCCGGTCGTGTTCGCCGCTGCGCACGGTTCGCCGGGCCGCGAGCGACGCCTGCCCGCCCACCGTCAGGCCGGGCCGCCCGAACCCGGTCAGCCGCCCCACGACGATGCCGTATGCAATCGCGAACGCCGCCATGCAGATCACGAGCAACAGGACCGGCCGGCCGCGACTCAGCCCGACCGCCAGTTTCGCCGCGCCCGTGCCGAGCACCCCCAGCGCGATCGCGCGGGCGGCCACGCGCGCCGTCCACATGTCGCCCGGCGCCCAGAAACAGCCCCGCGCGCGCAACGATTTCGCCTGCTCGGCAGCGCGACGCGCCAGCAGCTGACGGAATGCGCCGAAGCTGGCCTCCCCGTCAGGCTGACCGGCCAGCCATTCGCATTCGTCCCCGTATTCGCCGGCCCGTGTCGCATCGACAAGCCGCACGCGCCCACCCAGCCGCCCGGCCATCGCCAGCTCGATCGCGCCCGCGTGAACGAGCGACAGCGTCGCGACCTGCACGACCCGCGACTCGTCGCCGGCGAGGTACGCGGCCTGCTCGACCGTCAGGTCCGACGAGAATGCGCGCCTGCGCCGGCACCGGTATTCGATCTGTTGCGCCAGCCCGATCAACAGCAGCGCGGCCATGCAGGCCGGGATGTAGAACGCGAGAAACTGCGGCCCCGTGTAGTCCAGCACGTTGAAGTCCTGCGCCGATGCGCAGGTCGCGGCGACGCTCGCGGCGGCCGCCGGCCACGCGAGTTTCGGCAGCCGGCTGCGCCAGGTGCGGCGCGTCGGCGTGAAGGCCGGCTCGTCTGCCTGCGGCGGCGCCGCTTCGGCCGGCCGGTCGACGGGGCGGGGCCAGATCGATTCCGGCGGCGCATGGCCGAACAGCCGGCGGTAGCTGTCGAGCGTGTCGCGATAGCGCTGCGCGTACACCGCGCCCTCGTCCGGCGCGCCCGTGCCCGGCATGTGATGCAGTCGCGCGCGCAGCACGTCGGCGCAGAAGACGTCCCAGTATTCGAGCGTGTACTGCAGGTGGAAATGCCACGCGGCATCGACCGCGACCGACGGCGTGACCGGATGCCCGGCCGCCTGCGCGAGAAACGCGAAGCGCTTGTACTCGTCGATCACGGCCAGCGCATGAGCATGCGACCAGCCTTCGGCTTCGGCGAGGCGTCGGCTGTATGGCAGCGGCGCGTCGGGATCGTCGGGGGAATAGGCATTCAGACGCGCGAGCAGCGCCTGCTGCGCATCGGTCAGCGCGCGGGCATCGACTGCGGTCGAGGGAGACGGGGTGGCAGCCATCGGGAGTCGGCGCGATGCGCGGACGGCCGCCGCGATCGACGCTTGAGTTGTCGTTGCCGGCGATTCTCGCACAACGGCGAGACGGCACGGCACCGATGCGTGTGCGGCCCTCGCGGTTCGCCGCGCTGCGCGTCAGGCCGTCAGAAATCGAGCTGCGCGAGCGTGATGCCGAGTGCGGTGGCAATCTTCCTGCGCATCGGCTTGCGCAGCTTCGGGCGCTTTTCCCGTTTCGCATAGTCCGCCCGGCCGATGCCGATCCGCCGCGCGACTTCGGCGCGCGTCAGCCCGAGATACTCGCGCCATGCACGTGCCGGCGAGCCGCCGTCGAACACGGCGCGCGTCACGACTTCGTGCGGAATCAGGTCGCGCTCTTGGTCGCGCTGCGCCATGTATTCCGCGTACGGAATCACGACGAAGGCCGGCGCGCCGTCCGGCCCGTTGATGATCTGAACGGAAAGTGATTTGCTCATCCGGCGATGGCCGATCGCGATGCGATGCGGCTGCTCCTGGTTTCGGTCGATAGGCTCGAGCGGCGTCTTCGGGCGGGCTTCGGGCACGTCGAACCGGATCAGCGAAGGGTTTCGCCGTGCCGGATGCGCACGCGATCGATAACCGCCATGACGGCAATCGGCCGGGATGTTACTGCAAACGGGAAAACAATGATGCGGAGAAACCGCTGAAAGCCTGAACAGGCATGTTTTGGCGCGCCCGGCTGGGATCGAACCAGCAACCCCTGCCTTCGGAGCTTTACCGACACTCCATGCCCCTTTAAAAATCAAAGCCTTACACGACTCGCAATCGGCAAAACCAAGGCTAATCAAGGTCAATCAGGGCTGTCCAAGGTCATCCAAACTGTAATTCCACTGTACCCCGTCGCTATATAGCGAAACAGCTTTAAGCATCTTCTCCCCGCGCGGCAACCGTCCCGCCCTAGCGACTCTGACAGGTCTGTGTCGCCACTGAAACACAATCGCGCCGGTCCCAAACTCAAGATTGGCTGCGGCTGGCTGTTCGGCATGCGGCCCTGCCGCATGACTTCGTATCTCCGTATGCGCTACGAGGTCGGCGGCATCGACGGAATCTCGTAATCGTGCAGGCCACGACTACGACCTCATCTACAAGCCAGCCGCTCAGATCCAGCTCTCCATTCGTAACCGCCAAGAACTTGACCTCCATCAAGTGTTGCTGTAGTTTCCATACAAATGCAAATGATAATTATTTGCATTTGTAATGTCGACGGATGTCCACACCATGGCCACTCGTTGGCGAGCGAATCAAGCATAGAAATAGATTCGGTAATTCATGTGACATTAAGTTTAAATATTTTATGACCACGGGATAAAATGAAGAACATATTCGCATCAATATTGCTCTTGCTTAGCGCACTGCTTTGCATCGATGTGACGCATGGACAAGAGGTTCTCCCAACTATCAATGTAAGTGCATCCAGACCAAACATCAACTCGTTCACAATTGATTTTGTAGGCGATATAGGCCCACCGGCAAAAGGACCAACCGTTTTCGGTGTAGCCTTCATGCCTATCAGCCCCAAACTTCAATGTGAATTTACCAAATCACTCAGGCAAGACCTGAAAAACTGCAATTTTGCTAATCCGCCAAATATTGGTGAATTCAAACTTGACAACAAGGTCGGAAAGAAGGAGCCGTTTACAAAGGGAGTTTTTTTCACACCAAATCCAGCAGCACTGCAAAATGGGTGTGGGCCGGCCAATGGCTGGATGAAGCATGTCATCCCCAATGCCCCGTTCGGATATGACTTCACCAATGCATGCAATAATCACGACGTATGTTACGGCAGCAGATGGGGCAAGAAATCCTGTGACGACGCATTTGAGCGAGACATGATGCAAACGTGCGGCGGTTCCGGAGTGTGCGAAGCGACGGCGCGAAACTATGCTGACGCCGTTCGGAAATTTGGTGACGGTCCATATCAAGACTCAGTAGATCAATGGTTTTGCGCGCTTTTTGGTTACATGCGCAATAAAGTTGGTCAATATTATGGCGCAAGCCTTTGTATTTTTTAAGAGGTTTCCATGAAACACAGATGGGGAATATTGATCGTTCTCGCGATAGCAGTGTTGGGTTACTTCGGCTATAGATCATCGATTAAATCCACGCCACCTTTAAAAGATGCACGGGAAATTGTTTCAAACGACAGCCCTCATCCCGCCGCAGATTCGACCAGCAAAACGACGGTGAAAGATGGAGAAATTGTCATTCCAAAAAAATATCAACTCACTGAAGCAACAGCGCCCAAAGATTTTCGCAACGACGAGGACTTGCGGAATTCATTTAACGGATCGGACCGTTTGGTTATGGACGACTTCTACGGAAAATTCGATCAGAATGCCATCGCATTTACCAAACCAGAACAATACGATTGGCTTGTGAAAAATGGATACCCAATGCCGCAAGATGTTATCACCGCGCAAAAAATGAGCGTCGATGAATTAGGAAATCTTGTCGACCAAGGGAATATTAAGGCGAGTTACTTTTATCTAATGAGGGAGGTCTACGGAAAAGAAAGTGAGAGCGTTCTTGACAAGATTAATAAGACCGGCACCGATAGCCAATGGTCTCAAAGATTAGTCAATGCAGAAAGGCTTGTCAGGGCAAGCGGCTCGCCATTCGCCGGGTACATTTTTGCAGCCCGTGCCGCTAAGGAGGGAAATACCCCTGAAGGCGTCTATGCTGGATATGCCTTGGCCAGCGTTATGGGTGATACGCGTGCGTTAAATGCTCTTGCTCACGCAGAGAATGTTGATACTCGATCTTTGGTATCCGCTTTGTCGGTGCAAATGGACATGATGCGCCTAGCAAATCCCAACGTATTTCTCGGAAAGCCTGCCGAGTTTCCAGATAGATACTCTGTCGGAATAAGGTACTGATTCGATCACCACCACAAGCCCGTTGAGGTGAGTTGAAGTTTTAGAGCTGACAGGTTGTCAAGGCAGGCAAGTGCCGAGACTGCATAACCAAGGCGCACAAAAGCACATAGAAGAATCGGGCCGCGAATCGCCGCGCGGCCCGTGCTGGCCGGCCCTGAGAGCCCGGTGCATGAGTGCATAAAAACAATTCATTTTTATGTGCGGGTGGGGCGGGGTCACAACTGCGCGCATGAACTCGCATCGCTGCGCACCAAAACGCACGATTTCCGCGCGCCGCGAATCGCCCGGAACCCCGCACCACAAGGGCCGCCGAGCTGGTCGGCCCGGTGCACAAAAACCACCCTGCCAAGCGAAGCCCGCAGGCGGGGAGGGGACCGCGCGGCGGCGGCCGCAGGCCCGGTACATTCCCCCTCCCCGTCCCTCCTGGAAATGGCATCGGCGTCCTGCTACGAGGGCTTGGCTCCCCTCGTGTTCATCACCCGCCCCAATTTGTCGTCGCAGTTCAACCGACCGCACCAGACGCCCGTGGCGCATCCCGCGGCTGATTGCGATCTGACCCGAAGATGGGATTCGTAAGATAATGTTGTGCTACTGAAAGGCGAGCCAGGGCCAGGCTCGGCGAATCCCTAAAAAAGAACCGGAACACAAGTTTGAACAGGCGAAACTTTTTGATGGCGGCAGCGTTGGTGCCGCTTCTCGGGGCATGCGGTCGCAACAAAACGTCCGTGACGTTCGAACCACGGCAAATCCTCTCCGGCCCTACGCCGAAAAACGGGGGCAGTCACACACTGACGTTCGGCGACGACGGCATCACTTTCCTGCTCGACGGTGTGCCATTCCAGATTCGTAGCGGCGAAATGCATCCGGCGCGCATCCCGCGCGAGTACTGGCGCCAGCGAATCCAGATGGCGAAGGCGATGGGGATGAACACCATCGCGGTCTACGTCATGTGGAATTTCCACGAGACGGCCGCGGGTGAATTCGATTTCGAATCAGACGAGCGCGACGTCGAGACATTCATGCAGCTCTGCCAGGACGAAGGCATGTGGGTGCTGCTGCGGCCCGGCCCGTACATCTGCGGCGAGTGGGATCTGGGTGGCATCCCTTCGCGCTTGCTCGCACACGATGACATTCAATTGCGTGTGGGCTCGCACCGTGACCCGCGCTTCATGGACGCGGCGCGCCAGTACATTGCCGAGCTTGTGCCGCGCGTGCGCCCGTTGATGTCGGCAAACGGCGGGCCGATCTTACTGATCCAGATCGAAAACGAGTATGCGACCTATGGTGACGACATCGCCTATCTGGAGGAAATACGGCGGGCATGGGTGGACGGCGGAATCGCCGGGCCGTTCTTTACCGACGACGGTGTCAAGCAATTGCGGGAAAACCGCACTGCCCTTGACGGCTGCGCGATCGGCCTCAGTGGACCGAAAGCACACGACATCGATCGGATACGCGAAGAATTCCCCGGCTCTACCGTTATGGGCGGCGAAGTCTATCCGGGCTTCTTCACCCATTGGGGCGACCGGAAATTCCAGGGGGATGACTCCGATATCTCGCGCGAGCTAGCGGATTTCATGCGCTACGGCCTGTCGTTCAGCATTTACGTGATCCACGGCGGCACGAGCTTCGGCTTTACGGCCGGCGCGAACCGCGATCACAAGACAGGTGACTATCAACCTGACATCACGAGCTACGACTACTTCGCGCCAATCGACGAGCAGGGACGCGCGGCGGCAAGCTTCATGCGCTACCGCGACCTGATCCAGGCGCACCTGTCCGAACCGCTTCCGCCCGTACCGGCTGCACCGCCCACGATCGAGCTCGCCGGCGATCATTCTCTGCGACCGTTTCTTTTCGCATCGCTCTGGGACAACCTGCCGGCGCCGACCGCCACAAGCGACGCGCCGCGGCCGATGGAAATGCACGGCCAACAGGCCGGCTTCGTTCTTTACCGCCACGCGGACATCGGCGGAGCCGGCGGCCCGCTATTGACGGGGGACGTTCATGACTATGCGAGCGTGTTCGTCGACGCCGAATATGCTGGCGGCATCACGCGAGCGAAAATGCCGCGCTATCTCGCGGAAGGGCTGCGCGTCGTATCAAACACTGAGCACGTCACGCTTCCGACCGGTGGCAAGGTGCTCGATGTGCTCGTCGAAGGCATGGGCCGCGTCAACTACGGTGACGACCTGATTGATCGAAAGGGTATTGACGGGGATGTGGCGGTCGGTGCGAAGCCGTTACGTGGATGGACAACTTATGCGCTCCCGATGGACGCCGAGTACATCACGACACTGCAGCAACGCTGCACGAATCCGACACGACCGGGTTTGTTCTTCAAGGCGGCACTGGTGCTCGACCAGGTGGGCGATACGTTCCTGGACATGCGCGACTGGATCAAAGGCATCGTTTGGGTCAATGGGCGCAACCTCGGCCGCTACTGGAACGTCGGCCCTCAATATCGACTGTTCTGCCCCGCCCCGTGGCTGCGAACCGGGTACAACGAAGTGGTTATCTTCGACATGCATCAAATCACGCCGGCGCCGATCGACCTTCGTTCAACGCTCACCGGCTGATCCGCCGCCGCGCCACAGCAGCCTTGGCATTCCGCTCGACCACCCCATCGGGCGCGGTCCAGTCGTACAAGACAGCACCCGCAACCAAGCGCAGGCCCAGGCGTTCCACGACCGGCTGAAGGTCGCGCGGTGGAACCACGCGAGGCTCGACCACACGCCGCGCCACGCCCGGAACGCTGCGGCCATCCGCTAAGTCGGCGATCGCGAGGATCGGTCACCACCGGCAGCCGCGCCAGCCACAGCGTAAACACGGCCAACCGGCGCCGGCTAACTGCAATTTCATCGTAGTCGGGGGCAACGATGAAGTAACGAAACCGCCGAGAGCCTGACCAGGTTCGGCGCGCCCGGATCGAACCAGCAACCCCTGCCTTCGGAGTTTTACCTACGTCCCCCCCGCCCTTGCCCGGCAAGGCTCACCACGCGTCGCACAGTGCAAAACCAAGGCTGCACAAGATCAATCAAGGCCGCCGCGGCTCACGCCAGCTGCAATCCCGCTGCACGGCTCACGCCGCACCCGCCCGCGACATCGAGCACCCCCACGGAAAGCGTAAGGCCCGATGCCCATCGCGACACGCGTCATGCTGCGTCTCCGCACAGGCCACGCATGCGTGTCGTTGAACGCCGCTCGGCGAAGCTCGACCATGGGAACCCTATCCACTGCCTCACGCCCGGAACCTCGCCATGGCAAGCAGCACGACATCGACAAACCTCCACCACGCGCCGGCCGGCGACTGCGTCGCGTTCCCGCATCGGGAGCGCCAGCCATGATCGTGCGCACCTTGCAAGGCGACTCCGTCGACGCGCTGTGCTGGCGCCATTACGGCCGCACGGACGGCACCGTCGAAACCGTGCTCGAAGCCAACACCGGGCTCGCCAGCCTCGGCGTCGTGCTGCCGGCCGGCACGCCCGTCCAGTTGCCGCCGCTCGACACCGCCACGCGCGCACGGCCGTTGCTGCAACTGTTTGACTGACCCTGGAATCGCCTGCATGGCCGAACCGAACCTCACCACCGCCGCGATGCTGTCCGCCGCGATCGGCGTCGCCGGGCTCGCGCCCGGCATCGACGGCAACGCGCTGATCGGCGCGTTCACGGGCGCCGCACTCGTGGTCGTCACGTCGAAGGAAATCGGCGTCGCGCGGCGCGCCGCGTACCTGCTGATCTCGCTCGTGATGGGCTATCTCGCCGCGCCGGAAATCGTCGGCGCCACGCCGATCCACTCGACGGGCGTCGCCGCGTTCTTCGCGGCCGCGCTCGTCATCGCCGTCACGCTGCAACTCATCGAACGGGTCAAGACGCTGGACCTGCTCGCGCTGTTCCGCAAGGGGGGATGACATGCCGCTCCCGCTCGTGCTGATCGCGCTCTGCGCCCACGTCGCCGTGCTCGTGCGCGTGCTCACCTACCGGCGCAACGGCGCGCGGCACCGGCATCACGCGTCCTGGTTCGCATGGATCGTCGTGGCGGTCGCCGGCGGCGCATCGATCGAATTGCTGCTGCATGCCGGCTCCGTCGGCTTCTTCGAAGCGGCTACCGCCGTCCTGCTGGCGATGTCCGTCTGCGGCACGCGCGGCAACGTGGCCCGCCTGCTCAGGAGTGAATGAATCATGAAGACCCGCCGCCTCGGCGACCACGGCGACGACGTCGGCCTGCTGCAACGCCGGTTGATCCGCGCCGGCTACCCGGTGCAGGTCACGCACCTCTATGACGCGGCAACCGAAGCCGCCGTGATCGCGCTGCAACGGAAGAGCGGCCTCGTCGACGACGGCATCGCCGGCCCGAAGACCTGCGCCGCGCTCGCCACCGGCCGGCGCGATCCGTCCCACCTCGCGCTCGCCGATCTTGAACGCGCCGCACGCATGCTCGACGCGCCGCTCGCATGCATTCGCGCGGTCAACGAAGTCGAGTCGCGCGGCGCCGGGTTCCTGCCCGACGGCCGGCCCGTGATCCTGTTCGAACGCCACGTGTTCTGGAAGCGTCTGCAAGCACGCGGCATCGATCCCGCACCGTTCGCGGCGCGGCAGCCGGACATCGTGTCGCGCACACGCGGCGGCTATCGCGGCGGCGCCGCGGAATACACGCGTCTCGCGACGGCCGAGTCGATCGATGCCGGCGCCGCGTTGGAATCCGCGAGCTGGGGCGCATTCCAGGTGATGGGCTACCACTGGGAGCGCCTCGGCTACGCCGGCGTCGACGAATTCGTCGCGTGCATGGAGAGCGGCGAAGCCCAGCACCTCGAGGCCTTCGTCCGTTACATCGCGGCCGACGACGCGCTGCGCCGCGCGCTCGCCGCCCGCCAGTGGGCCGCATTCGCACGTGCGTACAACGGCCCCGACTACGCGGCGAACCTCTACGACGTGAAGCTCGCACGCGCCTATGACCGCTATGCGTCGCAACCGGCCGCGTCGACGCCGAGCGGATCCGTATCGGCCGGCGCCACGTCCGCCGCATGAACGGTTTCGCCGCGAAATTCGCCGCCTGCATCGCCGCGCTTGCCGCGTGCGCCGCCGCGGCGCTGTACGTGCGTGAGCTGCACGCGGACCTGGGCGCCACACGGCAGCAACTCGTCGACGCACGACAGGCGCTTGCCGGGCGCGATGACGTCATCTCGCGCATGCGGCAGGACACCGCCGAGCGCGCACGACAGCAGGCCCGGCTCGACCGTTCGCAGGCTGCGATCGCATCGAAGCTCGACGCCACCCGACTTGAAAACCGGAGATTGACCGATGAAAACGCCGCGCTTCGCGCCTGGGCTGGCACTCGTCTGCCTGACGACGTTGCCCGGCACGGCCGCGCTTGCGCTGCGCGGCCTCGCGAACGTCGAGCGCATCGACTTCACGTTCCTGCGCGGCAAGCAGGTCACGATCTGCCTGGACAACGACGAGCCGTTCGCGGAAGGCCACCCGCGCGCCGGGCAGCGCCCCGGTCCCGAGGCCGCGTGGGCACTCCATGAACGGCTGACCGCGCTCGACATCAGCGCCGTGCTGGTCGACCAGTCGGACTGGCTGGCGGATCTGGCGGACGGCGACGCCGCGCGCACGCCGATCAACGACGTGAACGACTACCTGCAACTGCGCGGCCCGGCCGACCTGGCGCGCGCGCTCGACCAGCTCGAACCGTGGCTCGTCGCCGGCCTGCCCGGCGACGCATCGCGCCGCGGCCGGCCGCGCATCTTCCTGCCGGCGCACGATTTCGCGCAGTACTGGCGGTTTCGCGTGCGGCCCGACTTCACGAACTACATCTCCAAGATGGATCGCAACGAGGAATCCGGCGTCGAGACGCCCGTGATGACCGACCTGTGCGGCTTCCGCATCGCCGGCATCAGCCGCGTGGCCGTCGCGAGCGCGACGTCCACGATGACGGGTGACGCCGACCAGGCGCCCACCATCTACTTCGCCGTGTCGGTGCAGGCGCCGCGGCACGGTGCGCAGCTGATCCGCCGCGTGATGCTCGACGACCAGTTGCACAACGTCGACCAGTGGAGCAAGTTCGGCCCGATCTGGGCGCCGGCGCCGTTCAAGCGGATGGTGAACATTCTCGAGCGCGGCGCCGATCTCGGCGCGCGCCGCGCCGCGAACTTCGTCGGGCTCGCATGGCGCGACGGGCGGCTGATCGTCAACGAAGGCCCCGACTGCTACTTCACCGAAGCCGACAAGCAGTGCCCGTATCACAACCTCACGTTCCCGGGTGGCCCGGTCAGCGACGCGCGCCGCGTGATCGCCGCCTACCAGACGACGTTCCGGCAGAACAGGGAAGCACTGGCACCCGCGACAAAGCGCAGGCCCAGGAATTCCACGACCGGCTGAAGGTCGACCTGTGGAACCAGGCGCGGCTCGGTACGAAGCCACGCCATTCGTGGAACGACGCGGTCGTGCGCTACGTCGGCGAACGCGCGGGGCTCGCCAGCCTGGAAACGTCGAAGATTCACCTGCGCTGGCTCGACCGGCACCTGTCCGGCGTCGCGCTCGCCGCCATCGACCGGAACCGCATCGACGCGATCGCGCAGGCCAAGCGCCAAGAGCCGCGCACGGTGCGCACCCGGCACGGCATCGTCGAGACCGACCGAGCCGTCAGCGACGGCACCGTGCGCCGCGTGATCGGCGTGTTGAAGTCGGTGTTGAACGCGGCAGTCGAATGGGAATGGCTGGAACGCGCGCCGGTCACGAAACGCGCGAAGATCGTCTCGAAACGCATCCGCTGGCTGACCCCGGCAGAAGCGGAGCGGCTGCTCGCCGAACTGCCCGCGCATCTCGCCGACATGGCGCGCTTCAGTCTCGAAACCGGCCTGCGCCGCGCCAACGTGACGGGGCTGCGGTGGTCGCAAGTCGACCTCGCGCGTCGCGTCGCGTGGATCCACCCGGATCAGGCGAAGGCGCGCAAGGCCATCACGGTGCCGCTTTCGGATACCGCGATCGCCGTGCTGCGCCGCCAGCACGCGAACCCGCGGGCGCCGGAATGCGCGGACAGCGTGTTCACCTATCGCGGCAGACCGGTCTACCAGACGGCGACGGCCGCCTGGGCCAAGGCGCTGCAGCGTGCCGGCCTGAGCGATTTCCGCTGGCACGATCTGCGCCACACCTGGGCGAGCTGGCACGTGCAGCGCGGCACGCCGTTGCAGGTACTCAAGGAGCTGGGCGGATGGGAGACGATGGAGATGGTGCAGCGTTACGCACACCTGTCGGCCGACCACCTCGCGCAGTGGGTCACGCCGCTGACGGCCGAGCCCATGCCGGTGCCAGCTGCAATTCAGCTGCAACGAGACGGTACGACGAAGGGGGAAAACTGCTGAAAGCCTGACTAGGCTTGGCGCGCCCGGCTGGGATCGAACCAGCAGCCCCTGCCTTCGGAGGGCAGTACTCTATCCATTGAGCTACGGGCGCGTGAGACAGTGAAGCGACCCCAATATACAGGCCGCCCACGTTTGGCAAGACGGCAAGGATACCCGGTTTCCCATGACGCGTCCACCTTGCCCGCCGAATGGCCGCTAGGCCGGGCTGCGTGCGGGTAAACACGCGCCACCGCACCGCTCGCCGTGATGTAAACGTTCCGTCTATAATCGTCCGTGCTTCATTGGACTGCCATTTTGCCGTTGCACCGCGCTCACAATTCCTATTCATGGAGACGAGGCAAGCATGAGCGAAGCACCCCACGAATCTCCCGTCAAGACACCCGGGCAGCTGATTGCCGTCATCATCGCGTCGTTCGCGATTCCGATCATCCTGATCGTCCTGTTCGCCAACTATGCGAACCATGCGTTCCGTTCCGGCGCCGGCACCGATGCGCTATCCGACGAGCAGGTTGCTGCGCGTATCGCGCCGCTCGCCAAGGTCGACGTGAAGGACGCCAACGCGCCCCGCACGTACAAGACCGGCGAGGAAGTCTACAAGGCCGTCTGCGTGACCTGTCACGGCACGGGCGCCGCCGGCGCACCGAAGTTCGGCAACAAGGACGACTGGGCGCCGCGCATCTCGCAAGGCTTCGACACGCTGCTGAAGACGGCCCTCGCCGGCAAGGGCGCGATGCCGCCGCGCGGCGGCACGAGCCCCGACGACGTCAGCGACTATGAAATCGCCCGAGCGATCGTCTACATGGCGAACAACGACGGCGCGAACTTCCCCGAACCGGCAGCGCCGGCAGCCAATGCGGCACCGGCCGCCAGCGGCGCTGCAGCCGCATCGGGCGCGGCCGACGCCGCGAGCGCGCAAGTCGCCGCGGCACAGGCTGCGATCGCCGCGATCCCGAAGGCCGGTGAAGCGCCTGCAGCAGCGGCCGCCCCGGCCAGCGCCGACGCCGGCAAGGCGCTGTACTCGTCGACCTGCGTGGCCTGCCACGGGGCCGGCGTACTCGGCGCGCCGAAGTTCGGCAGCAAGGAGGACTGGGCGCCGCGCCTGAAGGACTCGATGGATACGGTCTACAACTACGCGCTGCACGGCAAGGGCGCGATGCCGCCGAAGGGCGGGTCGACCGCTTCCGACGCCGACGTGAAGGCGGCCGTCGACTACATGGTCAACGCGTCGAAGTAACCGCGCCGGGCCATTCGTAAAAAACCCCCGCGACGCATGCGCATCGCGGGGGTTTTCTCTTTCCGGTGCGGCGGTCCGCCGGCCCGCCGCCTCACTTCTGCAGCAACGCCTTCAAACTCGCGAGCCGGTCCTTCGGCGACATCGGCGCTTCTTCCGGCGTCGGCGGCGGCGCTTCGTCGAGCCCCATCTCCGGGATGAAGCGCGACGGCTCGCACACGACCGTCTCGCGCGCCCGCTTGCGCTTCTTGCACCAGTTCAGATGCAGGCTGCGCTGCGCGCGCGTGATCGCGACGTACATCAGCCGGCGCTCTTCCTCGATCCGCTCGCTGTCGATCGGGCCGTCGTCCTCGCTGCCGCCGCGGTGCGGCATGATGCCCTCCTCGACGCCCACCAGGAACACATGCGGATACTCGAGCCCCTTCGACGCATGGACGGTCGACAGCCGCACGGCGTCCGGATCATCCTCCTTGCCCTCGAGCATCGACATCAGCGCGACGGTCTGGATCAGGCCAAGCAGGTTCTTGCCCGTATCGGCGAGCCCATCCGCGTTGTGGAAGCCTTCGGCCTCGCCGTCGACGGCCTCCGTCTCGGGCTTGGTGCCCTTGCGCTTCAGCCATTCGAGGAATTCGAGCACGTTCTGCCACTTCGACTGCGCCTGCCGCTCGTCGAACGCGTCGTACAGGTACGCCTCGTAGTGGATCGCTTCCATCATGTCGTCGAGCACGACGGTCGCGGGCTCCTTGTCCGCGCGCTCGGTCAGGCGCTGGATGAAGTCGCAGAACATCCGCAGCGGCTCGACCTGGCGCGCCGACAGCCGCGCTTCGATCCCGCCCATGTACACGGCCTCGAACAGCGACACCTTCGCCTGCCCCGCAAACGACCCGAGCGCCTCGAGCGTCGTGTTGCCGATGCCGCGGCGCGGCGTCGTGATCGCGCGGATGAACGCGGGATCGTCGTCGGCGTTCGCGATCAGCCGCAGGTACGCGCACAAATCCTTGATCTCGGCCTTGTCGAAGAACGACTGGCCGCCGGACAGCACGTACGGGATCCGCTCGCGCCGCAGCACCTGCTCGAAGATGCGCGCCTGGAAGTTGCCGCGGTACAGGATCGCGTAGTCACGGAACTGCGCGCGCCGCTCGAACTTGTGCGCGGACAGCCGGAACACGACCGATTCGGCCTCGTGTTCCTCGTCGTTGCACGCCGTGACGGTGATCGAATCGCCCATCCCGTGCTCGGACCACAGCTTCTTCTCGAACAGCTTCGGGTTGTTCGCGATCACGTTGTTCGCGGCGGTCAGAATCCGCACCGTCGACCGGTAGTTCTGCTCGAGCTTGATCAGGTGCAGCTTCGGGAAATCCTTCCCGAGCTGCGCGAGGTTCTCGAGCGTCGCGCCGCGCCAGCCGTAGATCGCCTGGTCGTCGTCGCCGACCGCCGTGAACGCGGCGCGCTGGCCTGCAAGCAGCTTCACCAGCTCGTACTGGCACGCGTTGGTGTCCTGGTACTCGTCGATCAGCAGGTAGCGCAGCTTGTTCTGCCAGCGGTCGCGCACCTGCTCGTTCTTCGCGAACAGCTCGGCCGGCAGGCGGATCAGGTCGTCGAAATCGACCGCCTGGTACGCATGCAGCGTCGCGACGTAGTTGCGGTAGACGAGCGCGGCCTGGTGCTCGTCCTCGTTCGCCGCGATCGCCATCGCCTCGTCGGGCATGATCAGGCCGTTCTTCCACAGCGAGATGATGCTCTGGATCTTGCGGATCAGCCCCTTGTCGGTCGTGCCGAGCTGTTCCTGGATCATCCCGAAGCAGTCGTCCGAATCCATGATCGAGAACTGCGGCTTCAGGCCGACATGCTCGGCCTCCTGCCGCAGGATCTGCACGCCCAGCGAATGGAACGTGCAGACGGTGAGCTGGTTGACGGGCACCTTGCGGCCTTCCTTGCCGGGCGTGGTGAGCGTCTTGCCCTCGAGCAGCTTCGACACGCGCTCGCGCATTTCGGCGGCCGCCTTGTTCGTGAACGTGACGGCGGCGATATGGCGCGGCTCGAAGCCTTTCGCTTCGATCAGGTGCGCGATCTTCTGCGTGATCACGCGAGTCTTGCCGCTGCCCGCGCCGGCGAGCACGAGACAGGGACCGTCGAGGTAGCGCACCGCTTCGTTCTGAGCGGGATTGAGGCCTGCTGACATGATGGCGGATGGTGTTGCGGTTGAAGGCGGAACGCCGGGAGGATGCCGTGCGCGGCGGGCTGGCGAAGCAGGCGGACACGCGGGCAGGACGCGCATGTTAACACGTCGGCGGCGTGCATTTCGGGAGCGCCGCCGGACGGGGCCGCGCAGGCCGACCGGCCGGGCGCGCCCTGTCCGTCCGGCCAATCCGGCCCCGTTCGCGCACCGATCGGTCAGAATATGTCTCCCCCGGCGCCGCCCGCTCCGGCCCGATTTCATTCGCCTGAACCACTACCGGATCGACCTCGTGGATTACCTGTTCGCCACCGCCGCCCTCGGCCCGCTGCTGTTCGCGCAAGGCCGCTACGTGCGCCGCGTCACGCCGCGGTTGCCCGAGGCGGCCGTCCCGCGCGATGGCGTGGCGGGCGGCAGCGCGCCGGTCGTTCACCATGCAGCCGGGCAGCCGGCCATGCCGCGCGCAGGGCGCGGCCCCGCGCAAAATGCCGCGCTTCCTTGCGCAAGCGCCGCATCGCGTCGCGCGTTTCGCCCGCCGCCCCTGTGCAAGCGGCGGCGCCATGCCAAAATAGCCGGTCGTCTTCGCGCCGCTTCGGCGCGCCATCCTTTAGTTTCCTTCGCAGCCAGGGATTGCCATGTCGTCATTGCTCAGGATTGGTTTGATGGGTTTCGGTTTCGCCGGCGCGACGTTCCACGCGCCGGTGATCGCCACGAGCGGCCGCACTGAAGTCGCCGCGATCGCAACGGGGCAGCCCGATCGCGCGCAGGCCGCGTATCCGGGCGCGCGCGTCGTCCCCGACCTCGACACGCTGCTCGGCCTCGACGACATCGAGTGCGTGGTGATCGCCACGCCGAACGACACGCACTTCACGCTCGCGCGCCAGGTGCTCGAAGCCGGCCGCCATGTGGTCGTCGACAAGCCCGTCACGCTCACCGCCGACGAGGCGCTTGCGCTCGCACGGCTCGCGAACGCGCGCAGCCGGCTGTTCGCGCCGTTCCACAACCGCCGCTGGGACGGCGATTTCCTCACCGTGCGCGACATCGTCAAGTCGGGCGAGCTCGGCCGCCTCACCTATTTCGCATCGCATTTCGACCGCTTCCGGCCGACGCCGCGCACGCGCTGGCGCGAAGAGCCGGCTCGCGGCGGCGGCCTGCTGCTCGATCTCGGCCCGCACCTGATCGACCAGGCGCTCGCGCTGTTCGGCACGCCGGAAACGGTGAGCGCGACCGTCAAGACACGTCGCGACAACGGCACGGCGCCCGATTTCGTCCACCTGCTGCTCGGCTATCCGGACAAGGACGTCGCGCTGCATGCGAGCGCGCTGTCGGCGATCGAACCCGCGCGCTTCACGCTGCACGGCACGCGCGGCAGCTACGAGAAATTCGGGCTCGACACGCAGGAAGACCAGCTCAAGGCCGGCCTCACCGCGGACGACGTCGAATTCGGCGGCGGCAACCCGCCCGGCCTGCTGCGCGTGCTCGACGGCGACGTCGAGGTCGAGCGCCCGGTTCCGACGCTCGATGGCCAGTACGCGGAGTTCTACCGTGCGCTCGCCGCGTCGATCCGCGACGGCGCACCGTTCCCCGTCACCGCGCAGGACGCCGTCGACGTGATGACCATCATCGAACTCGCCGCGCAGAGCGAGCACGACGGCCGCCGGGTACCGTTCGTGCGACGCATCGTATGATGGCCGCCGGCCGGGTCAGTGCCGACCCGGCCGCTGCCGCCCTCCCGCACGGCGGGCGGGCAGCGGCCCTGCGTCAGCCGCCGCGCCGGCCCCGTCCCGAACATTCCGTTACAAATGGTGCGGGAACGAAAGTCAGCGGTCGTCCGGTCTGACGCGTTTCTCAAAAAGTCGATCCGACACCAATCCGTCAGGAGAATGTGATGCAACGGTTGATTCGCGCAGCAGCATGCTGCGTCCTGGTTTCCTCGCTCGCTGCGTGTATCGTGCAGCCGCAGCGGCCGGTCCGGCAGGCGCCTCCGCCCCCGCCGCGTCCGAATCCGCAGGTCGTCGCGAACGACCGCATGCAGGAGGTCCAGGGCCGGATCGACAACCTGCACCGCCGCATCGACGCACGCGTGAACGGCGGCTACTATCCGCCGCCGTATGGCGCGCAGCTGCATCACCGCCTCGACGTGATCCGCCAGGAATCGAACGACATGGCGGCCCAGCACAGCGGCGGCCTGTCCGGCGACGAGCAGCGCGTGCTGAACCAGGAACTCGACACGGCCGCGCGCGCGATCGGCGAGTAATCCCGGCAACGCCGACACCCGCCGGTGCCGGCAGGCGTCGGCAAAAGCGGCGGCACCCCACGCCGCCGCTTGTCGCGAAGCGACATTCTTTTGCCCAAATTGACAATGCCCACCCGCTCGCGTACAGTCGCCCGCACGCGTCGGGAGAGCGTGTAACCGGGTCGTTTCGACACCGGTTGCGCCGCCGAAGGGGCACACCCGCAAACTCTCAGGCAAAAGGACCGACCGCGTCGGGGAATCGCGTCCGCGCACTGCGCGGGCCACACTCTCCCCGCACTCTGGAGAGCGGCAGTAGCCCGCAGCGCACTGGTTGCGCGGGCAGGCTGCCCACCGAAGGGGCGCGCGCCGGCCGGGCTTTGCCCGCCGCGCAATCTCTCAGGTATCGAGGACAGAGGGGCATGTACCGGATCGCTCGAGGCCATCGGCCGCGGCGGTCGGCACATGGCCGTTCTGATCCGCGCGCAAGCGCCTTGCCTGAGGCCTCGATGACTGCACTGAATCACACCCCGCTCAACGCCGCGCACCGCGCGCTCAATGCCCGCATGGTCGACTTCGGCGGCTGGGACATGCCCGTCAACTACGGCTCGCAGATCGAAGAACACGAAGCCGTGCGCACCGACGCCGGCATGTTCGACGTGTCGCACATGTGCGTGGTCGACTTCACCGGCAGCCGCGTGCGCGCGTTCTTCGAGCACGCGATCGCGAACAACGTCGGCAAGCTCAAGACGCCCGGCAAGGCCCTCTACTCGTGCCTGCTCAACCCGCAGGGCGGCGTCATCGACGACCTGATCGTCTATTACTTCACCGAAGAATTCTTCCGCGTGGTCGTCAACGCCGGCACGGCCGAGAAAGACATCGCGTGGTTCAACCAGCTGAACGAGCAAGGCGGCTACGGTCTCACGATCGCACCGCGCCGCGATTTCGCGATCGTCGCCGTACAGGGCCCGAACGCCCGCGAAAAGGTCTGGACGACGGTGCCTTCCGCCCGTGCCGCGACCAGCGAGCTGAAGCCGTTCAACGCCGCGCAGGTCGCCGCCACGCCGTTCGGCGATCTCACCATCGCCCGCACCGGCTATACCGGTGAAGACGGTTTCGAAGTGATCGTCCCGGCCGTGCACGTCGAAGCGCTGTGGGCCGCACTGCAGCAAAACGGCGTGCGCCCGTGCGGGCTCGGTGCGCGCGACACGCTGCGCCTCGAGGCCGGCATGAACCTGTACGGCCAGGACATGGACGACACCGTCTCCCCGCTCGACGCGGGCCTCGCGTGGACGGTCGACCTCACCGCGCCGCGCGACTTCGTCGGCCGCGCCGCACTGGAAGCCAACGGCACGCGCGCCGCGTTCGTCGGCCTGATCCTGCAGAAGGAAAACGGCAAGGCAGGCGGCGTGCTGCGCGCGCACCAGAAGGTCGTCACGCCGCACGGCGAAGGCGAGATCACGAGCGGCACGTTCTCGCCGTCGATGCAGGAATCGATCGCGTTCGCCCGCGTGCCGGCCGCCGTCCAGATCGGCGACCTGGTCCAGGTGCAAATTCGAGACAAGAATCTTCCCGCGCGCGTGGTAAAACTGCCGTTCGTGCGCAACGGCAAGGTCCTCGCTGCGTAACGGCCGGGGGGCCGCCTCCCGGTAAGCCGGGAAATGGCGCCCGGCGCAACCCTACCCGGCGCGCCATCGCGGCGCGCCAGCAGAACGAATTACACCCTTTTATCCAGGAGCATCCGATGAGCAACGTCCCGGCCGATCTGAAATACACCGACGAACACGAGTGGATCCACGCCGAAGCCGACGGCACGCTGACGATCGGCATCACCGATCATGCGCAGAACACGCTCGGCGACATCGTTTTCCTCGAGCTGCCGGCAGTCGGCAAGCAAGTGAAGGCGGGTGACGCGATCGGCGTCGTCGAATCGGTGAAAGCCGCATCCGACATCTACGCGCCCGTCACCGGCGAAGTGGTCGCCATCAACGCGGACGCCACCGACGCACCGGAAGAAGTGAACAGCGACGCATACGGCACGTGGCTGTTCAAGATCAAGCTCGCGGCCGGCGCATCGACCGACAACCTGCTTGACGCTGCCGCCTACAGCAAGCTGATCGACTAATTCCCCTACCCGAACCGCGCGGCGCCGGCCTCGGCGCGCGCGGGACCAGAGTCACGCCATGAAGCTCGAACACCCGGACCGCCTGATGAACCGCACGCCCCTCTCGCTCGCCGCGCTCGAAACGCACGACGCGTTCGCCGAACGCCACATCGGCCCCGATGCCGCCAGCCAGCAGGCCATGCTCGACACGCTCGGCTTTGCGTCGCGCGCCGCCCTGATCGACGCCGTGATCCCGGCCTCGATCCGCCGCGCCGAAACGCTGCCGCTCGGCCCGTTCGCGCAGCCGAAGAGCGAGGCCGAAGCGCTCGCCGCACTGCGGGTTCTCGCGGACAAGAACCAGGTGTTCCGCTCGTATATCGGTCAGGGTTACAACGACACGCACACGCCGGCCGTGATCCTGCGCAACGTGCTCGAAAACCCGGCGTGGTACACGGCCTACACGCCGTACCAGCCCGAAATTTCCCAGGGTCGCCTCGAGGCGCTCCTGAACTTCCAGCAGATGGTCGCCGACCTGACGGGCCTCGCGATCTCGAACGCATCGCTGCTCGACGAGGCCACTGCCGCGGCCGAAGCGATGACGCTGCTGCAGCGCACCGGCAAGCCGGCGTCGAACGTGTTCTACGTCGCCGACGACGTGCTGCCGCAAACGCTGGAAGTGATCCGCACGCGCGCGCTGCCGGTCGGCATCGAGGTCAAGACGGGCCCGGCCGCCGACGCCGCGCAGGCAAACGCATTCGGCGTGCTGCTGCAATACCCGGGCGTGAACGGCGACGTGCGCGACTACCGCGCGCTCACCGAAGCGATCCACGCGGCCGGCGGCCACGTGGTCGTCGCGGCCGACCTGCTCGCGCTCACCGTGCTGACGCCGCCCGGTGAATGGGGCGCGGACGTCGCGATCGGCAACACGCAGCGCTTCGGCGTGCCGATGGGCTTCGGCGGCCCGCACGCCGCGTACCTCGCGGTGCGTGACGAATTCAAGCGCCAGATGCCGGGCCGCCTCGTCGGCGTGACGGTCGACGCGCAGGGCAAGCCCGCGCTGCGCCTCGCGCTGCAGACGCGCGAACAGCACATCCGCCGCGAGAAGGCGACGTCGAACGTGTGTACCGCGCAGGCGCTGCTCGCGATCATGGCCAGCATGTACGCGGTCTACCACGGCCCGCACGGCCTGAAGACGATCGCGCTGCGCGTGAACCGCATCGCGGCGCTGCTCGCCGCCGGCGTGAAGCAGCTCGGCTTCGCGACCGTCAACGACACGTTCTTCGACACGCTGACGATCGACACCGGCGCGCGCACCGCGCAGGTCCACGAATTCGCGAAGGCGAAGCGCATCAACCTGCGCCGCGTGAGCGACACGCAAGTCGGCGTATCGGTCGACGAAACCACGACGCGCGACGACCTCGCCGACCTGCTCGACGTGTTCGCGCAGGCCGCGGGCGGCACCGCACCGGCCGTCGACGCGCTGGATGCGGGCCTCGCCGGCGTCGCCGCGCTGCCGGCCGGCCTCGAGCGCACGAGCGCGTACCTGACGCACCACGTGTTCAACTGCCACCATTCCGAAACCGAAATGCTGCGCTACCTGCGCAGCCTGTCGGACAAGGATCTCGCGCTCGACCGCTCGATGATCCCGCTCGGCTCGTGCACGATGAAGCTGAACGCGACGTCGGAAATGCTGCCGGTCACGTGGCCCGAATTCGGCGGCATCCACCCGTTCGCCCCGGCCGAGCAGACCGTCGGCTACCGCGAGATGATCGACCAGCTCGAGCAGATGCTCGTCGCGGCCACCGGCTACGCAGCCGTGTCGCTGCAGCCGAACGCCGGCTCGCAGGGCGAGTACGCGGGCCTCCTGATCATCCACGCGTACCACGCATCGCGCGGCGAAGCGCATCGCGACGTGTGCCTGATCCCCGCATCCGCGCACGGCACGAACCCGGCGTCGGCGCACATGGCCGGCATGAAGGTCGTGGTCGTGGCCTGCGATGCACAGGGCAACGTCGACATCGCCGACCTGAAGGCGAAGGCCGAAGAACATTCGAAGGACCTCGCGGCGATCATGATCACGTATCCGTCGACGCACGGCGTGTTCGAGCAGAACGTCCGCGAGATCTGCGAGATCGTCCACACGCACGGCGGCCAGGTGTACGTCGACGGCGCGAACATGAACGCGATGGTCGGCCTGACCGCGCCGGGCCAGTTCGGTGGCGACGTGTCGCACCTGAACCTGCACAAGACGTTCTGCATCCCGCACGGCGGCGGCGGCCCGGGCGTCGGCCCGGTCGCGGTCGGCGCGCACCTCGCGAAGTTCCTGCCGAACCAGCGTTCGACCGGCTACGCCCGTGCCGAAGACGGCATCGGCGCGGTATCGGCCGCGCCGTACGGCTCGGCGTCGATCCTGCCGATCTCGTGGATGTACATCGCGATGATGGGCGCGAAGAACCTGACCGCCGCGACGGAAACCGCGATCCTCAACGCGAACTACATCGCGAAGCGCCTCGCGCCGCACTACCCGGTGCTGTATTCGGGCCCGGGCGGGCTGGTCGCGCACGAGTGCATTCTCGACCTGCGTCCGATCAAGGAATCGAGCGGCATCAGCGTCGACGACGTCGCGAAGCGCCTGATGGACTACGGCTTCCACGCGCCGACGATGAGCTTCCCGGTGCCGGGCACGCTGATGGTCGAGCCGACCGAATCCGAATCGCAGGAAGAACTCGACCGCTTCATCGCCGCGATGATCGCGATCCGCGAGGAAATCCGCGCGGTCGAGGAAGGCCGCGCCGATCGCGAGGACAACCCGCTGCGTCACGCACCGCACACGGCAGCCGTCGTCACCGCGAACGAATGGCCGCACGCGTACTCGCGCGAGCAGGCTGCGTACCCAGTCGCCTCGCTCGGCACGAACAAGTACTGGCCGCCGGTCGGCCGCGCGGACAACGCGTACGGCGACCGCAACCTGTTCTGCTCGTGCGTGCCGATGTCGGAATACGCATAACGCACGCCAGGCCCGGAACCGCCCGATGGTGACCGCACCGCACGCAACCCGGGGTTGCGTGCGGTTTTTGCGTTCGCCGGGCGAACCGGTTCACGTTCCTCCGCCAATCCGGCTAACATCACACGCGATCCAGCCAATGAAGGAGTTCCGCATGGTGCGTCCGATGTTTCCGGGCCATGGTGCAACCAAGAAGCGGCCGTGCATGCGCGCAGGCCGGTTCGTGCCGATGCTCGTCGCCTCGCTGTCGCTGGCCGCTGCTGGCCTCGGTGCGTCCGGCAGCGCGCGCGCGGCGATGAATTTCTGCGCGGCGCCGGCCCTGCAGGCGAGCGAGACGACGCAGGCCGAACCGGGCGTGCAGGCGCTGATCCGCAGCGTCGACGCGCGCATCGGCGAGCAGCCGAAGGCAATGGCGCGCGTGCATACCGAAGGCACGCTGCCGCACGAAGGCATCTACGACCAGAGTGCGGCCGCGCTGAAGGACATGGACCTGATGCGCGACGCGGCGCTCGCGTGGCGCGTGACGAACGCGCCGCGCTACCTGCAGCTCGTCGACCGCTTCCTGTCCGCGTGGGTCTCGACCTACCAGCCGAGCTTCAATCCGATCGACGAAACGCGCTTCGAGAGCCTGATCGTCGCGTACGACATGACCGCGAGCGCGCTGCCGGTAAAAACACGCAACGCGACGGCCGCGTTCATCGCGAAGCTCGGCGCCGGCTATGTCGCGCAGATCGACGCGCAGAAGCGCCCGCTCACCGGCACCTGGCGCAACAACTGGCAGAGCCACCGGATCAAGCTGATCGCGCTGTCCGCGTTCACGCTCGGCGACCGCAAGATGATGAACGCCGCGCAGCGGCTGTTCGTCGAGCATCTCGCCGACAACATCGGCCCGGACGGCAAGACCTGGGACTTCGAGGAACGCGATGCGCTGCATTACGCGGTCTACGACCTGCAGCCGCTGGTGACGGCCGCGCTCGCCGCGCGCCGCTTCAACCGCAACTGGCTGCGTGAACGCGGCGCGAACGGCGCAACGCTCGCGGCGGCGCTCGACTGGCTCGTGCCGTACGCGCTCGGCGAGAAAACCCATGAGGAATTCGTGAATTCGCCGGTGCCGTTCGACGCGAAGCGCCGCGAGGCCGGCCTGCCGGGTTACACGGGGCAGTGGGACCCGAAAAACGCCACCGAACTCTTTCATCTGGCCGCGCGGCTCGACGGGCGCTATGCCCGCGTCGCGCAGCAGCTTTCCCCAACGCCGCCCGCATGGCTCGCCGCGTGCCTGCCATTGCAGGCGCGCTAGCAATTATTCTTATAGCAAGGCAGGTATCGAAATGGCAGTCAGCGTGTTTGACCTCTTCAAGATCGGCATCGGTCCGTCCAGTTCGCACACGGTCGGACCGATGCGCGCGGCGCTGATGTTCGTCCAGGGCCTCGAGCGCGACGGGCAGCTCGACGCGACGGCCCACGTGAAGGTCGAGCTGTACGGCTCGCTCGGCGCCACTGGCAAGGGCCACGGCACCGACCGCGGCGTGATGCTCGGCCTGCTCGGCGACGCGCCCGACACCGTCGATCCCGACACGATCGACGCGCGGCTGGAAGACGTGCGCAAGTCGAAGCAGCTCGCGCTGCTCGGCACGCATCCGGTGCCGTTCGTGCTGAAGGAGAACATCGCGTTCTACCGCCAGGCGCTGCCCGAGCATCCGAACGGGATGAAGCTGCGCGCATCCGACGCGAACGGCACGGTGCTGGTCGAGCGCACCTACCTGTCGGTTGGCGGCGGCTTCGTCGTGACGGCCGGCGCGCCGAACACGAAGGTGCTGAGCGCGGCCGAGCAGATGACGCACCCGTTCCGCACCGGCGCCGAGCTGCTCGCGCTGACCGAGTCGACCGGCAAGTCGATCGCTCAGCTGATGTGGGACAACGAGCGCGCGTGGCACACCGAGGAAGAAACGCGCGACGGGCTGCTGAAGATCTGGTCGGTGATGCAGTCGTGCGTGTCGCGCGGCTGCGGGATCGGCAACCCCGATGCCGACGGCAACCTGCCCGGCCCGTTCCAGGTCAAGCGCCGCGCGCCGCAGCTGTACCGCACGCTGACGGGCAGCCCGGAGCGCGCGCTGCAGGATCCGCTGTCGATGATCGACTGGATCAACCTGTACGCGATCGCGGTCAACGAGGAAAACGCGGCCGGCGGCCGTGTCGTCACCGCGCCGACCAACGGCGCCGCCGGCATCATCCCGGCCGTACTGCACTACTACACGCGCTTCACGCCCGGCGCGAACGAGCAAGGCGTGATCGACTTCCTGCTGACGGCCGCCGCGATCGGCATTCTTTACAAGCTCAACGCGTCGATCTCGGGCGCGGAAGTCGGCTGCCAGGGTGAAGTGGGGGTCGCGTGCTCGATGGCGGCCGGCGCGCTCGCGGCCGTGCTCGGCGGCACGCCGCAGCAGGTCGAGAACGCGGCCGAAATCGGGATGGAACACAACCTCGGCCTCACCTGCGACCCGGTCGGCGGGATGGTGCAGATTCCGTGCATCGAGCGCAACGCGATGGCGTCGGTGAAGGCCGTCAACGCGGCGCGCATGGCGCTGCGCGGCGACGGCTCGCACTATGTGTCGCTCGACTCCGTGATCAAGACGATGCGCGAGACGGGCGCCGACATGAAGACGAAGTACAAGGAAACGTCGCGCGGCGGGCTGGCGGTGAATATCGTCGAGTGCTGATGCCGGATCCGGCGATGGCGCGCGGTGGATCGACACCCTGCGTTGCCGCCGGGCATGGCGCCCGACGCTAGTCGTTCAGCCAGTTCTCCAGTCGCAACCCCGGATAGCTGACGAAATCCCGCTCGTTGTTGGTAACGAGGACGACATCGAGCGACACCGCATGAGCGGCGATCAATTTGTCGAGGTGATCCTTCTTTCGCTCGCGGGTCGCGTCGCGGACCGGACCATACGCTTGCGCTGCCGCGGCGTCGAAAGGCGCGACGGGAATATCCTCGATCAATGCGGCGAGATTGCGGCGCTCTCGCGCGGGGCTCGTGCATGCGGTCACGCCGTACTCGAGCTCCGCATAGGTGATCGCCGACATGACGACGTCGCCCGTGTAGCACTGCGCAAACCGTCTCGCGACCTGCTCCGGCTGATTTTTCATCAGATAGATGCACATGTTGGTGTCGAGCATGAATCGCGGCATCACAAGCCCTCGCGTTCGGCCTGCTCCTGGTCGCCCCGCCCTTCGGTCATGAAGTCGGGCCCGAATTTCGCGAACTTCTCAAGTACGTGCGTCAAAGGCCGCCGCATCGGCCGAATGCGGATTTCGTCACCGACGCGCTCGATTTCCAGTTCGATATCGCTGCGATCATAAGTAAGGTCCGCAGGAATTCGCACGGCCTGCGAGTTGCCGTTCCTGAATACCCTCGTGGTATGCATGTCGATCTCCGGTCGGATGTACATTGTATGTACATTATCCGATGCAGGTCGAAATGTAAATCCATGTGTGTACATGGCAGTCTTTCCTTGGCTGACGAGCCGGCAATGAATACGCGCATCACGGCCACTGCCGTCGCGCATGCAACACGCGAAGGATCTCCACGATGCGCGCGGCCGGCCGGATGCGATACACGAGCACATAGTTCGGCGCGACCACCAGTTCTCGCGTACCTGCCACACGCCCATGCCGATAAAGCTCGGCATGGGTCGTCAACGCCGCGGCCCTTTCTTCCAGCAGCTCGTCGAGTTCGAGCGCGGCCGCCGGGTCGTCCTCGCTGATGTAGTCCATGATCGCGACGCGATCCTCGTACGCCTTGGGATTCCAGTGCAACTCGAGGGTCAAGAAACATTCCCTCGCTTGTCCGATATTCGCCGGCGTAGCGCCGCGCGGCGCGATGCGAAGTCGGCGCTGACTTCGGCGTCGGGAATCGACGCACGCGGATCGTCCAGCGCCTGCTGCACCTGTTCGCGAAACCAGCGGTCGTGGGCTGCTGCCTCGTGCGCCGCCTTCAACGCGGCTGAGCGATCGGGCCGGGCCGCCCGACCGGCCGCATCCGGATCGAACGTCGACGCATCCACATCGAACCGGCTGATGCCGATGTCGCGCAGAAAGCCAACCAGCGTTTCGAAACGGCGAAACACCCGCACGTCGCCGCGCTTGGCCGACAGGAATCGGTCATTCGCGCCGCAACGTGCCGAGATCGCCCAGCCGTTGCGGCAGCCCACCACGCGGGCCGCACTTACGGCGCCGGCCTCGACCAGCTCAGTCAGCGTCTTCTGATCGATTGTTTCGGTTGCCATGGTGTTCCTCGATCCAGCTGTGGGTTCGTTGGAAATTTTACTGTTAAATGAGATGCCATTTTATTATTGTTTGGGAGACCTAGTTCCCGTGGCCACGACAGACATCCGGCTCGGTCCCAACAGCATCCACTTTTCACCGTCGCGCGCATCCGCCCAAGCTGGCCATTCCGCCACCGAAGTCCTGACGCACCCGCCGCACCACCCAGCGTTCCGACACTTTTCAGCGACCGGCGTACCGGCGTAAGCTGTACGTCCCGCTACCCAGGGAGACGGCAGCCCATGTCGCATTCCAAGGATCTCGAGCCGCGCGCCACCACCGGTGCGCGACTGCTCGTCGATGCGTTGCTCGCCAATCACGTCGAACGCGTGTTCTGCGTGCCGGGCGAGAGTTTCCTCGCGGTACTCGATGCGCTGGCGGACGACACCGCGCGCATCCAGACGGTCGTCTGCCGCCACGAGGCGGCCGCCGCGAACATGGCCGAAGCGGTCGGCAAGCTGACCGGCCGCCCCGGCATCGCCTTCGTCACGCGCGGGCCCGGCGCAACCCACGCGTCGATCGGCGTGCACACCGCGTTCCAGGATTCGACGCCGATGATCCTGTTCGTCGGCCAGTGCGCACGCGAGCACCTCGACCGCGAAGCCTTCCAGGAAATCGACTACCGCCGGATGTTCGGCCAGATGGCGAAATGGGTCGCGCAGATCGACGACCCGCGCCGCATCCCCGAATACCTGAGCCATGCGTTCCACGTCGCGACGTCGGGCCGCCCCGGCCCGGTCGTGCTTGCGCTGCCCGAGGACGTGCTGTCCGAAGCGTGCGCGTCGCAGCCCGTCGTGCCGGCCGCGAAACGCATCGCGGCCGCTCCGTCGGCCGCGCAGGTCGACGAGCTGCGCGAGCGGCTCGCGCGCGCGGAACGGCCGGTCGCGATCGTCGGCGGCAGCGGCTGGACGCCCGACGCGTGCGCGAACCTGCGCACTTTCGTCGAACGCTGGCAGTTGCCGGTCGCCTGCGCGTTCCGCTTCCAGGACACGATCGACAATGCACACCCGAACTACGCGGGCGACGTCGGGCTCGGGATCAATCCCGCGCTCGCGAAACGCATCCGCGACGCCGACCTGCTGCTCGTCATCGGGCCACGCCTCGGCGAAGCGACGACCGGCGGCTACACGCTGCTCGACATCCCGAAGACGCGCCAGACGCTGATTCACGTGCACCAGGGCGCGGACGAGCTCGGCCGCGTCTACGCGGCCGACCTGCCGATCGTGTCGGGGATGCCGGAGATCACCGCGCCGCTCGCCGCGCTCGAGGCGCCCGAACGCCCCGCGTGGACCGGCACGGCCGCCGACGCGCATCGCGCGTATCGCGAATGGCATGCGCCGCTGCCGATGCCCGGCGACGTGCAGCTCGGCGACGTGATGGTGCAGTTGCGCGAGCGCCTGCCGCACGACGCGATCCTCACCAACGGCGCCGGCAACTATGCAATCTGGCTGCACCGCCACTTTGCGTACCGGCATTTCCGTTCGCAGCTCGCGCCGACCAGCGGCGCGATGGGCTACGGGCTGCCGGCTGCGCTCGCCGCGAAATCGCTGTATCCGCAGCGCGCGGTCGTCGCGCTCGCAGGCGACGGCTGCTTCATGATGGCCGGCAACGAGCTCGCCACCGCGATGCAGTACGGGCTGAACATCGTCGCGATCGTCGTCAACAACGGGCATTTCGGCACGATCCGCATGCATCAGGAGCGCAACTACCCGGGCCGTGTGCACGGCACGGGGCTCACGAACCCCGATTTCGCCGCCTATGCGCGTGCGTTCGGCGCGCATGGAGAGACGGTCGAGCGCACCGCCGATTTCGCGCCCGCGCTCGAACGCGCGCTGACCTGCGGGCTGCCCGCGGTGATCGAGATCCGCATTCCGCAGGACGCCAGCACGCCGGCCGCGACGCTCGAGCAGATCCGCGAGCAAGGCCGCCGCGCGCGCGGCGGATGACGGTGGATACGCCCACCGCGCCGCCCGGCGGCGCGCTGTCGCACGAGGACGCGCTGGCCTGCCCCGGCACGCTGCTCGCACCCGATGGCACGCTCGTCGCGCCGTACGACGTCGAGCACGGCGGCGGACGTGCCGACGGCCACGTGCCGGCCGCGCCCGCGCTCGGCCTGCTGCACGCCGCGCACCGGCCGTTCCGGCTCGACCATGACGGCACGCGGCACGTGCACGTGATCAACGGCATGGGCGTCACGCTCGGCGATTCGGTGATCGGGCTGACGGCCGTCGCCGCGCTGCGTGCGGCCCACCCGGGCCTGCGTTTCACGCTGTACCGGCCGGCCCGCGCACCGCGCTACGTCGATGCGCTGTATGCGCTCGCGGCCGACGTCGTCGCGCCGTCGCGCACGCTGCCGTGCCCGGTCGAAGCACTGCCCGCCGATGCACCGTGCATCGACGTCGGCAATCACCTGTACTGGCCCGCGTTCGCGCGGCTGCCGATGATCGATTTCTTCCTGGATGCGCTCGGCGCCGACCCGGCCGCCGTGCCGGCCGCCGCGAAGCGCAACCGCTGGCTCGCACGGTTGCCGCTGCCTGCGCTGCCGGCCGCCTGGCAGCGGCCGTACGTGCTGTTCTGCCCGAATGCGAGCACGGCCGTGCGCAGCGTGCCGCCGGCGCTGCGCGCGGCGTTCGTGGATCGGCTCGTGCGGCGCTACGGGCTGCCGGTGGCCGGCTTCGGCGCGGTCGAGCATCCCGCTTACGTCGACGTGAGCAGCGACGCCACCGACACCGCGCGCTTCATCGCCTGGGTCAAGGGCGCCAGCGTGCTGTTCACGCCCGACACGGCCGCGCTGCATCTCGCCGACGGGTTCGACGTGCCGACGCTCGCGTGCTTCACGACGATCGGGCCGGCGCTGCGCGTGCGCGACTATCCGCATTGCGTGCCGGTCGCGCTCGAGCTGCCCGTCGAATTGCACGGGTTGCATCGCAGCGAGCAGCCGGACGATCTGGCCGCAGTCGAAGCGGCTTACCGCGCCATCGACTGGGATGCGCTGGCGTGGCCCGCACCGCGCGAAGTGGCACCGGCGGTCAACTGAGCAAACCCGACGCGGCCTTCGGCAGGACAAACGAACAAGTAGCCGTGCACGCACGCCCCCCGTGCCGACGCGGCGCCGCCCCGGCTGCCCGGCTCACCCCGCCGCGACCGTCACCGCGCGATCGCGCAGCGTCTCCGACGGCCGCTTGCCGAACAGCCGCCGGTAATCGGTCGCGAACTGGCTCAGGTGCCAGAAACCCCACGCCTCCGCGACATCCTGCACCGAGCCGGCCGCGCGGCCGCACAGGTCGCGCCGCGCGCCGTTCAGCCGCAGCGTGCGCAGATAGGTCGCGGGCGCCATCCCGAGCACGTCCTGGAAACAGTACTGCAGCGTGCGCCGGCTCACGTGCAGCTGCTCGCACAATTCCGGCACGCCGACCGGGCGCGTGCGATGGGCGAGCACGTAGTCGCGCGCCTGTTCGACGATCCAGCGCCGCGTCGACGGCGCGGCGCCGCTGCCGTCGTCGGCCGGTTGCGCGCACACGTCGAACAGCGCGGCCAGCACGTCGGCCTGCAGGTCGTCGCGCTGCGCATCGGGCAGCGGGCCGTCCATCGCCACCGCGCCGTCGAGACGGCTGCCGAGCAGCGCGCACAGGCGCGCGAGTCGCGCATCGCCGACCTGCATCACGCGCTGCGTGAACAGCCGCTCGTCGAGCGCGCGACGCTCGACTTCCTCCGCATAACGGCGCAGCACGTCGCCGCGCACGACGACGCCGTAGATCGAGAACTGCGCGGGCGTCACCAGTTCGAATTCGACGTTCCCGGGCCGGAACGCAAGCGCGCCGGGCCCGATCCGGCACGCATCGACGCGCGCAGTGCCGTCGCACACGAGCGGGATGCCGAACCAGTACGCGTCGCCGCGCACTTCGCAGGCCTGGCGCAGCAGATGGCTCGTCGATTCGCGAAACAGCTTCATCGTGTCGAGCGGCAGCTCGGTCAGCGTGCCGACGAAGCGGCCCGCCGCGAGCTGGTCGTAGGTCTGCCGCCAGCCGATCAGGTTGCGCGCCTGCTCGTCCGCATCGTGCGCGACGCTGACGACCGCCTGCCCGGCCAGCGCGTCGTCGCCCTGCGCGTTGCGCCGCGTGTCTTCGGCGGTCGGTTCTTCGCTACACGCCACGTGTTGATCCATCGTGTCCTCCCTCTCCTGCCCGGAACTGCGTGTATCACGCAAGTCCCGTGCCGAACCGCCCGGCCCGGCGCACGACCCGCCATTCCACACAGTCCGGCCGGCGCGCGCCATGCGGGCGCACCCGAAGACGGCGTACCGCGCACGCCGCCGGTGCGGCACGCGCGACGACTGCGCATCCGCGCCGTGATCGCCTCCCGGCTACCGGTTACCCGGCCGGCTTCAGCCGCACGACCCGCGTGCCGCAGTTGCCGTACGCCTGCGCGACCGCCAGCTCGACGATCGCGCTGCCGGCCGCCCACGGCGCCGCATCCGCTTCCGGCAGATCGGCCCGCAACGTCGCACGACCGTTGATCCGGTAGCGGATCCCGCGCACGAAATCGACGAACAGCAACCCGACGCCGCTGCCGTCGCACGCCGCCGCGTCGATCCGCCCGCCGCCGCCGTCCGGTACGGGCAACGCGAACCGCAGCGTCTTCGTGTCGATCACGCGCGCGACGGGCAGCAGATCGCCGTTCGTGTCGCGCAGGCTCTGCACGATGTCGCAGGTCACGACGGCGGGCGTGCCGCTTGCAATGCCGACGAACATGAGCGGCTGCGACTCGACGAACTGCCGCACGCCGAGGCTCAGGCGCGTGGTCACGACGTCGCTCATCCGCTCGGCTTCGTCGGCGACGCCGAAGCGGTGCTGCGCATCGAGCTCACCCGCATGGAATACCGGGTGACGCGGAAAGGATCGGGGCGGCTCTGCCATGCTGGTTGTCGTCGTCGCGCGCATCGATGCGCCGTGCCGCCGCGTGCCCGCGGCTGCCGGCATCGTTTCCGGCGCCGGCCGCAAGACAACGCGGCCCGCGCCGGGCGTCGAATTCCGGAATCGAACGGGGCGGAGGCACCGGGACCGACCGGCCCCGGCGCTCCGCCACCGCTTCGGCGATCAGAAGAACCCGAGCGCCTCGGCCTGGTAGCTGACCAGCAGGCATTTCGTCTGCTGATAGTTCGACAGCGCCATCTTGTGCGTCTCGCGGCCGATCCCCGACTGCTTGTAGCCGCCGAACGCCGCGTGCGCGGGGTACAGGTGGTAGCAGTTGGTCCACACGCGGCCGGCCTCGACCTCGCGGCCCATGCGGTACGCACGCGTGCCGTTGCGCGTCCACACGCCCGCGCCGAGCCCGTAGAACGTGTCGTTCGCGAGTTCGATCGCTTCCTGCTCGTCCTTGAACGTCATCACCGACGCGACCGGCCCGAAGATCTCTTCCTGGAACACGCGCATCTTGTTGTTGCCGAGCAGCATCGTCGGCTTCACGTAGTAGCCCGTGCCGAGTTCGGCGGCCGGTGCCGTGCGCTCGCCGCCCGTCAGGCATTGCGCGCCTTCGCCGCGGCCGATGTCGATGTACGACAGGATCTTGTCGAGCTGCTGCTGCGACGCCTGCGCGCCGATCATCGTCTGCAGGTCGAGCGGGTGGCCGGACTTGATGCGCTCGACGCGCGCGACGGCCTTCTCGATGAAGCGTTCGTAGATCGATTCCTGGATCAGGATCCGCGACGGGCACGTGCACACTTCGCCCTGGTTCAGCGCGAACATCGCGAGCCCTTCGAGCGCCTTGTCGAGGAACGCGTCGTCCTGGTCGAGCACGTCGGCGAAGAAGATGTTCGGGCTCTTGCCGCCCAGTTCGACCGTCGACGGGATCAGGCTGTCGGCCGCCGCACGCAGGATATGCTTGCCGACCGGCGTCGAGCCCGTGAACGCGATCTTCGCGATCCGCTTGCTGGTCGCGAGCGCTTCGCCCGCTTCCTTGCCGAAGCCGTTCACGATGTTGATCGTGCCGGCCGGGAACAGGTCGCCGATCAGTTCCATCAGCACCAGCACGGACGCGGGCGTCTGCTCGGCCGGCTTCATCACGACGCAGCAGCCGGCCGCGAGCGCCGGCGCGAGCTTCCATGCGGCCATCAGCAGCGGGAAGTTCCACGGGATGATCTGGCCGACGACGCCGAGCGGCTCGTGGAAGTGATACGCGACGGTGTTGTCGTCGATTTCGGAGATGCCGCCCTCTTGTGCGCGGATGCAGCCCGCGAAGTAGCGGAAGTGGTCGATCGCGAGCGGCAGGTCGGCTGCCATCGTCTCGCGCAGCGGCTTGCCGTTGTCGATCGTCTCGGCCACGGCCAGCAGCTTGAGGTTCTTTTCCATCCGGTCGGCGGCGGCGAGCAGCAGGTTCGCACGCTCGGCCACCGACGTCTTGCCCCACTTGCGGCGCGCGGCATGCGCGGCGTCGAGCGCCAGCTCGATGTCGTCCGCGCCCGAGCGCGGGATGCGGCAGAACGGCTGGCCGTTGATCGGCGACACGTTCTCGAAATACTCGCCCTTCACCGGCGCCACCCACTTGCCGCCGATGAAGTTGTCGTACTGCTGACGGTACGGATATTCGACGTCGAGGCCCAGTTGCTTCAGGTCAAACGGGTTCATACATGTCTCCTGTTCATCGTGCTTGTGTGAGTACAGCGCCGGTTGGAATGCGCTGCACTCGTTTACGCAACATGCGTGCCAAACAGGATGGGAGCACGTCGATCACGGCCGGCCCGCGTGCGCACCGTGCGGCGTTCGCGCGCGCGGCATGGCCGGTGTACCGATTCTGAACACCGCGGTTGCGCAGCGATGCGGCCGGTGTTCGGAATTTCCACAGTGAGTGGCGGTGCGCTGCCCGCGGACGCGCACCTTGGCGCGTGGCATGTCGCTTGCGTGCGGATCGGGGATCCATACGCCACGGCGCACCTGCCGACCGACACCATGAACGATCGCGGCCCCCTGACCGACGACGCCATCGCGTTCATCCGCGAGCAGGCCTTCCTGATCGTCGCGACCGCCGACGCGGCCGGCAACAGCGACTGCTCGTACCGCGGCCGCCAGCCGCGCGGCGACGGCTCGTTCGAGCCGCTCGTCGATATCCCGGACCGCCGCACGCTGGTGCTGCCCGACTTCGCGGGCAACAACCTGTTCAACACGATCGGCAACCTGCTCGTGAATCCGGCGATCGCGCTGCTGTTCGTCGATTTCGTGCGCCAGACGACCTGGCTCGTGCAGGGCCGCGCGACGCTCGACGAGGAGGCGGGAAGCCGCGCGCACCTGTGGCCCGATGCGCTGCGCCATGTGGTGATCGACGTGGAACGGGCACAGGCGCGGACAGATGCGGCGCTGCCGTCGCTCGTGCTGGCGTGATGCACGGCCCCGGCGGGTACCGCGCAGAACAGCGGACCATGCGGGCACGGTGGCGGCATTGACCGATGTGCAGAAGCACAGATGTGCCGATGCGCCGATGCGCCGCGACGCAACGCTCAACGCCCGTGCGTCTCCGCACAGGCCGGTTCGACCCGGCTGCGCGCCGACGCATCGGCATGCGCCCGGCCGTCCGTTTCGTCGCCCGTTTCGTCGTGAGCCGGACGCCCGCCGAGAAACACGAACACCACGCCGGCACACAGCACGGTGACGACGGCCAGCCCCGTCAGCAGCCGGTCGAACGCATGCGTGTAGCTCGCGATCAACGCCGCGTGCCCGACACCCGGCAACGCGGCCGCCGCGCCCGCGAGATCGCCGGTCGCGAGCCGCGCGGCGGCCCGCAGCGTCGCGTCCGGCGTGCCGGCGGCACCTGCCGCCTGCGTCAGTCCCGTTCGCGCCAGCCCGGCGAGCACCGCGCCGACGATCGCCAGCGCGATCCCCTCGCCGGCCACGCGCGTCGTGCTGAAAATGCCCGTCGCCATCCCGGCCCGCTCCTTCGGCACGACGCTCACCGACAGCCCGTCCATCAGCCCCCAAGGCATGCCGGCGCCGACGCCGATCGCGAGCATCGGCGCGATCGCCGCGGCCCCCGCGCCGCCCCGCAGCGCGATGCCGAGCCACACGAGCCCCGCCGCCGCGACGAGGAGCCCCAGCCCCGAGATCACGCCGGCCGACAGCCAGCGCGTGAGCGTCGCCGCGACGAACGGCACGACGAGCATCGGCGCGGAGATCGCGAGCATCAGCCAGCCGGCGTCGATTTCGCTGAAGCCGTCGATGCCGATGAAGCGCAGCGGCAGCACGACGAGCAGCACGATGTAGCAGCAGCACGTCGACACCGGCAGCACCTGCACGCCGACGAAGCGCGCGATGCGAAACAGCGACAGGTCGAGCATCGGCCGCGCGACGCGCGTCTCGATCATCACGAACGCGCCCGCGCCGAGCGCCGCGCCGGCCAGCAGCGCGATCACGAGCGTACTCGACCAGCCGCGCGCGGGCGCCTCGATCACGCCGAACGTGAACAGCGTCAGCGCGGCAGTGAACGCCGCCGTGCCGGGCCAGTCGAGCCCCGTTGCATGCGGGTCGCGTGACTCGTGCATGCGCGGCAGCCCGAACACCAGCGACAGCACGCCGGCCACCGCGCTCGTCACGAAGATCGCGCGCCAGCCGTAATGCCCGATCAGGCCGCCGGCCAGCACGGGCCCGAACGCGAGCCCGATGCCGAAGGTCGTGCCGAGCAGGCTGAACGCGCGCGTGCGCGCCGCGCCGTCGAATTCCTGCGCGAGCGCGGCCGTGCCGCCCGCGAGCGCCGCGGCCGCCGCGAGCCCTTGCGCGGCGCGCAGCAGGTCGACCGCGAGCATCGACGGCGCGAACGCGAGCGCGACCGACATCAGCGTGAAGCCGCCGACGCCGATCGCAAACAGGCGCTTGCGGCCGAACTGATCGGCGAGTGCGCCCGATGCCATCAGGAAGCTGCCGAACGCGAGCATGAACGCGTTGGTGATCCAGTTCATCGCGACCGGGCTGCCGTGCAGGTCGCGGCCGATCGCCGGCGTCGCGACCGCGCCGCCCGAAAACGACAGCGGCAGCGCGACAGCGGCCATGCAGACGGCGGCCAGCACCCATGCGCGCCGGCGCGCCGACTGGGCCGAAACGGCTGAAACAGGGTGATCCATCATCGCTCCTCGAAAAGCCGGCGCGGATGCGCCGTCAGAGCGACAGAAGATAAATCCGATTCAATCTGCGAAAAACTACGCGAAGTTCCATATATAACGGACTAAAATTCCGCAATCACCCTGGCCGCGTGCGTCGTCGTACGCCCTTCGATTCGATGGAAAGATGGAAAACCTCACCGGCATCGTCGCGTTCGTCCGCACCGCCGAAGCGCTGAGCTTCGTCGCGGCCGGCCGCACGCTCGGCATCTCGGCATCGGCGGTCGGCAAGACGATCGCGAAACTCGAACAGTCGCTCGGCGTGCGCCTGTTCAACCGCACGACGCGCCGCGTCACATTGACCGAAGAGGGGCGGCACTTCTACGAACGCTGCCAGCGGATCCTCGAGGATTTCCGCGACGCGGAGGCGACCGTGACGGCGTCGGCGCAGCGCCCGCGCGGCAAGCTGCGCGTGAGCCTGCCGGTGATCGGCTACCGCTTCCTGCTGCCCGTGCTGCCCGAATTCCGGCAGCGCTACCCGGACGTCGAGCTCGATCTCGATTTCAACGACCGGATGGTCGACGTCGTCGAAGGCGGGTTCGACGCGGTGATCCGCAGCGGGCCGCTGTCGGATTCGAGCCTGATGTCGCGGCGGCTCGGCCCGTTCGCGTTCGTGCTGTGCGCGACGCCCGCGTATCTCGCGCAGGCCGGCACGCCGCGCACGCCGCGCGACCTCGAAGCGCACGACTGCGTGCGCTACTGCTTCCCGACCACCGGCAAGCTGCAGGACTGGGCGTTCGCCGCCGACGACGGCACGCCGCTGAAGCTGCGCACCGCGATGACCTGCAACAACATGGAAGCGCTGCGCGGCACCGTGCTCGCGGGGCTCGGCATCGGCTACATGCCCGACTTCCTCGCGCGCGACGCGCTCGAACAGGGTGCGCTCGTCACCGTGCTCGACGACTACCGGATCGCGCCGGGCCAGTTCTCGATCGTGTGGCCGTCGAGCCGGCAGTTGTCGCCGAAGCTGCGCGTGTTCGTCGATTTCCTGTGCGAGCGGCTGTTCAGGTAGTCACGCCGCCCCGATCCGCTCCGCTTCCACCGGCGGCAGCAGCGCGTCGCTGTCGTCCTTCAGCCCGACGCCCGTCAGCTGGAGCCTGCGCGCATGCGTCATCAGGTAATGCAGCTTGTGCGCGGCGGCCGCGTGCGACAGCCCTTCGGGCCGCACGTTCGAGATGCAGTTGCGCAGCGCATCGTGACAGCCGACTTTCGGCGCCCACGTCAGGTACACGCCGAGGCTGTCCGGCGAGCTGAGCCCCGGCCGTTCGCCGATCAGCATCGCGACGACCTTCGCGCGCAGCAGCTCGCCGATCTCGTCGCCGAGCGCGACGCGCGCCTGCGTCGCGACCACCACCGGGCCGATCCGCCAGCCGTCCGCCTCGAGCCGCGGCCGCACGGCCTGCAGCAGCGGCAGCGCCTGCTTCGCGGCCGCGAACGCCGACAGCCCGTCGCCGACCACGAACACGACGTCGGGCGCATCGTCGAGCGCCGCGCCGTAACCGGCGAGCAGCCCGCAGCTCTCGTCCGACAGCTTGCGGCCGAGATCGGGCCGGCGCAGGTAGTGGTCGCGGTCCGGCGCGGCGCTCTGCACGCGCAGCGTCGGCAGCAGGCCGGCCGCCTCGATCTCGCGCCGCAGCGCGTCCGCGTCGAGCGGCTGGTGCACGGCGTCGCGCGCCTGCGCGTGCGACAGGTTGAAGGCCAGCAGCGGCGCGGTCGGCAGGCTGTTGCCCGCGCGGCCGAGCGCGATCCGCGCGTTCGTGAACGACTTCAACTGGCCCCACGGATTCTTTTCGACGGCATCGCTCATGCTGACAACCCCATCCAGTCGTTCGCGCCGGCCAGAAGCGGCACGCGGGCCGACGCGGCGCGCAGCGCGCCGTGCGCGTCGGCGATCTCCATCGTCTCCAGCCACTCCTCGAATTCCGGTGCACGGCGCAGCCCGAGCACCTCGCGCACATAGAGCTGGTCGTGGAACGACGTGCTCTGGTAGTTCAGCATCACGTCGTCCGCGCCCGGAATCCCCATGATGAAGTTGATGCCGGCCGCGCCGAGCAGCGTCAGCAGCGTATCCATGTCGTCCTGGTCGGCTTCCGCATGGTTCGTGTAGCAGATGTCGCAGCCCATCGGCACGCCGAGCAGCTTCCCGCAGAAGTGATCCTCGAGCCCCGCGCGGATGATCTGCTTGCCGTCGTACAGGTACTCGGGGCCGATGAAGCCGACCACCGTGTTCACGAGGAACGGGTTGAACTTGCGCGCGACCGCATACGCGCGCACTTCGCAGGTCTGCTGGTCGACGCCGAAATGCGCGTTCGCCGACAGCGCGCTGCCCTGGCCGGTCTCGAAGTACATCAGGTTGTTGCCGACGGTGCCGCGCTTGAGCGACAACGCGGCCTCGTGCGCTTCGCCGAGCAGCGCGAGCGAGATGCCGAAGCTCGCGTTCGCCTTCTCGGTGCCCGCGATCGACTGGAACACGAGGTCGACCGGCGCGCCCTTCTCGATCGCGCCGATCGTGTTGGTCACGTGCGTGAGCACGCACGACTGCGTCGGCACGCCGTAGCGTTCGCGGAACCCGTCGATCATCGCGAGCAGCTTCATGATCGCCGCGAGGCTGTCGGTCGCCGGGTTGATGCCGATCATCGCGTCGCCGCAGCCGTACATCAGCCCGTCGAGCATCGATGCGGCGATGCCTTTCACGTCGTCGGTCGGGTGGTTCGGCTGCAGCCGGACCGACATCCGGCCGGCGAGCCCGACCGTGTTGCGAAAACGCGTGACCACGCGGCGCTTGCGCGCGGCCGCGATCAGGTCCTGGTTGCGCATCAGCTTCGACACGGCCGCGACCATCTCGGGCGTGAGGCCCGGCGCGATCCGTTCGAGCGCCGCGCCGTCGGCGGCGGGCGACAGCAGCCAGTTGCGGAAATCGCCGACGGTGAGGTGCGAGATTTCCGCGAACGCGTGCGCGTCGTGATCGTCGATGATCAGGCGCGTGACCTCGTCGTTTTCGTACGGAATCACCGCTTCGTTCAGGAACGCCTTCAGCGGCACGCCCGCGAGCGCGATCTTCGCGGCCACGCGCTCCTCCTCGCTCGCCGCCGCGACACCGGCGAGCTGGTCGCCGGAACGCAGCGGGCTCGCCTTCGCGAGCAGCGTCTTCAGGTCCGCGAAGCGGTACGTGCGCGGACCGATCGTCTCCGTGTAGGACATCGTTCGAATCTCCTTGCCAAAAGCCGACGGCGCGCCCGTTCGACAGGGCGCGCCGGATACCGTCAGAAACGGCCTGCCACTTTCGCCTTCACCTGCTCACTCCTCCAGCAGCGCGTCGCCCGGCGCACTCGCCCGCTGCGAACGCGTCGCGAGGAAGTACGCGTAGCCGACCGCGAGGAAGCCGACGAACACCAGCGCGACCAGCCCGTTGAAGTACACCATGGTCGCGAGACAGACGAGTGCCGCCAGGATCGCGAAGGCCGGGAAAATCGGGTACAGCGGCGCGCGGAACGGCCGCGCCATGTTCGGCTGCGAGCGGCGCAGCTTGAACAGCGACGCCATGCTCACGATATACATCACGATCGCACCGAATACCGACATCGTCACGATATTCGCGGTGAGCGTCTGCCCGCCGAACTGGATCAGCTCGTCGCTGTAGATCGCCGCGATGCCGACTACGCCGCCCGCGAGGATCGCGCGATGCGGCGTCTTGAAGCGCGGATGCACCTTGCCGAGCCATTCGGGCAGGTAGCCTTCGCGGGCCAGCGCGAAGATCTGGCGCGAATAACCGAGGATGATCCCGTGGAACGACGCGACGAGCCCGAACAGCCCGAGCCACACGAGCATGTGCATCCAGCCGCTGTTCGCGCCGACGATATACTTCATCGCCTGCGGCAGCGGATCGTTGATGTTCGCGAGCTTGGTCCAGTCGCCCGCGCCGCCGGCGAACACCATCACGCCGATCGCGAGCGCGACGAGGGTCAGGATCCCGGCCACGTAGGCGATCGGGATCGAGCGCTTCGGGTTCTTCGCTTCCTCGGCGGCCATCGCGACGCCTTCGATCGCGAGGAAGAACCAGATCGCGAACGGGATCGCCGCGAACATCCCGTGGAACGCGCCCATGCTGAAATGATCGGCGCCCGACCAGCCGCCCTTCATGAAGTTGCTCCACGCGAAGCCCGGCGACACGACGCCCATGAACACCAGCAGCTCGAAGATCGCGAACAGCGTGACGACGAGCTCGAAGGTCGCCGCGATCTGCACGCCGACGATGTTCAGCGCCATGAACACGAGATACGCGCCCATCGCCGCATGCTTCGGCTCGAGGCCCGGGAACTGCACGTGCAGGTACGCGCCGATCGCGAGCGCGATCGCGGGCGGCGCGAACACGAACTCGACGAGCGTCGCGGCGCCGGCGAGGTAGCCGCCGGTCGGACCGAACGCGCGGCGCGCATACGCAAACGGGCCGCCCGCGTGCGGGATCGACGTCGTCAGCTCGGTGAAACTGAAGATGAAGGTCGTGTACATCGCCGCGACGAACAGCGCGGTGATGACGAAACCCAGCGTGCCTGCGCTCGCCCAGCCGTAACTCCAGCCGAAGTATTCGCCGGAAATCACGAGGCCGACCGCGATGCCCCACAGTTGCCAGGTCCCGAGCGTCTGCTGCAGCGCGGGCTGGCCGGACTTTGCGCCGGCGGCGGGCCGGCCATTCGACTCTGCTTTCATCGGACTCTCCTCAAAGGCGCCGGGCTGCCGGCCCGCGCGACTGAGAATCGATGCTAGAGAGTCATTAAACGACGTGTTATCGAAATTCGGCAAAGATCGCGGCTGACGTTTCGCTTGCAGAAACGCCCGCCGAGCTCGTTGCGACGGCGATCCGGCCGCGCGACGCAGGCCGGATCGCCCGTGCTTACTGGCCGCCGCCGCGCTGGTTGAACCAGCGGTCGAGCAGCTTGCCGGCCGCCTCGCGGCCGCCGAGGCCGAACGACAACGCCACCGCCACCGCGATCGCGCCGAGCACGAGGCCGAACGCGAGCTGGACGATTTCGTTGGCAATCCCCATCGCCCGCAGCCCCATCGCGAACACGAGGCCGAGGATCGCGAATTGCGCGATGCGCGCGAACAGCACGCTGTGCTCACGGTCGGCCTGCTCGATCACGCGGCGCGCGAGGCCCGCGAGCCACACGCCGATCACGAGGATCACGCCGCCCATCAGCACGTGGCCGCCGAATTCGATGAACAGCGTGACGACGTCACGCACCTGCGAGAAGCCGAGCCGGTTCGCGGCTTCGACCGACGCGAACAGCATCGCGAAGAACACGATCAGCCGTGCGACCAGCACCGACGGCTGCAGGATCCCCGAGAACACGCGCTCGACGCCGAGCACGGCCGGCAGCCCGTCGACACCGGCCGCTTCGAGCAGCTTCTGCGCGAGCGATGCGACGAAGCGCGCGAAGTAGAACGTGACGAGCACGATCACGATCGCCGCGACGATGTCCGGCACCGCGCCGAGGAACTGGTTCAGCATGTTGGTCGCGGGAATCGAGATCGCCTCGATCTTCAGCGCGTCGAGCGCGGAGATCAGCGTCGGCACGAACACGAACACGTAGACGATCGTGCCGATCAGGCTCGACACGCGCACGGGCGTCGGGCTGTCGAGACGCTGCGTGAGGCGGTCGGCGCCGGCGGCGACGAGCAGGTTCGTCACGAGGCCGCGCAGCACGCGCGCGACGATCCAGCCGACGAAGCCGATCACCGCGGCCGCGAACAGGTTCGGCACGATCGCGAGCAGCTTGTCGACCATCCCCTGCACCGGCGACAGCAGGCCCGACAGCGCGAACGACGCGAGGATCGCCGGCAGGAACATCAGGATCACGAGCCAGAACAGCACGTCGCCGAGATAGCCGCTCATCGGCTGCATGCCGGCGCCTTCGGACAGCTTGTCGTCGATCTTGCTGGCCTTCAGCGCGCGGTTCGCGAGGCTGCGCAGCAGCGACGCGATCAGCCACGCGATCAGCGTCAGCGCCGCGCCGCCGATCAGGTTCGGCAGGTAGTTGACGATGTGCGTGACGAGCAGCGAGAACGGATTGGACACCGCGTACAGGTTGAGCACGTTGAAGATGCCCACCGCGGTGACGAGCAGCACGAGCCAGAACAGCCCGCCGGCGATGATGCGCTCGACGCACGCGCCCTGGCCGGTGCTGTCGGTGATCCGCTTGTCGACCTTCAGCGCGTTGAGCAGGCGCAGCGCGCCGGCCCGCACCACCACGGCGATCAGCCAGCCGATCACCAGGATGCCGATCGCGCCGGCGATCTTGGGCAGGTATCCGCCTAGCGTGGTCTGCAGCGACGTGATGAAGCTGGAAGCATCCATTTCTTCTTCTCCCGAAAAACGTGGTGTTGCGATTGGACATCGACGAACTACCTGCGTACTTCGAAAAGCGTGCTGCCCGGCTTGGGTGACCGGTTCGAGCAACTTACCCGAGAAAAATGACGCGATCACCCGATTTCACCGTCTTTAACTTTAGTCGTTGATCGCGGAGGGGCAAGACCCCATTTCGTGAAATTTTTAAAAGGGGCGGATTCATTCGCGGCGCGACATTTCCGCAAGATTTGTCCATTCGGCCCGTGCTACCGTGACGTCGGTTCCAGCCCGGACACGTCGATGACCCCAGCCGAAACGAAAACCGACCCGCCCGCGTGGGTCCGCTACGCGGCGAGCGTGGCGCGCGTCCACGCGTATATCAACGCGCATCTCGACGGCCCGCTCGACCTGAACCGGCTTGCCGAAGTCGCATGCCTGTCGCCGTATCACTGGCAGCGCGTCTACCGCGCGCTGTACGGCGAGTCGATCGTGCTGACGGTGCGGCGGATGCGGATCGTGCGGGCATCCGAGGATCTGGTCTGTACCGCGCGGCCGCTCGACGAGATCGCGCGGCGCGCGGGCTACGGTTCGACGCACGCGTTCGCGCGGGCGTTTCGCGACGCGTACGGCGTGCTGCCTGCGGAGCATCGCCGCACGGGCACCCACCGGCCGATTTATCCACTACAGCGAGGAGAGGAAGACATGTTCAAGCATGAAGTCGAAATCCGGCGCCTGCCGGAACTGCACGGCTACGCGGTGGCGCACACCGGCGCGTACATGAAGGTGGGCGATGCGTTCGGGCGGATCGGCGCGTGGGTCGCGCAGCACGGGCTGATCGGGCCGGGCGCGAAGATGATCGGGATTTTCTACGACGATCCGGACACGACGCCCGAAGCGCAGTTGCGCGCGAAGGCCTGCTTCATGCCGGCCGACGGCGCGCCGGACGTCGAGCCAGTGCCGCCGGTGGAGCGTGCGACGATCGCAGGCGGCGAGTACGCGGTGCTGCTGCATACGGGGCCGTATGCGGACCTGAAGACGGCCTACCAGTGGCTCTACGGCGACTGGCTGCATCACTCGGGCCGCGAGGCCGCCGACGCGCCGCCGTTCGAGCTGTACCTCAATACGCCGATGGACACGGCGCCAGCGGACCTGCTCACCGAAATTCACCTGCCGTTGCGCTGAGCGAAGGGCCGCTGCGGCCGCCCTGAAACGAAACGCGCCGGCTTGCGCCCATGCGCAGCCGGCGCGAATGAGCGCCATGCTTGTTACGTCGCCTGCGTCCCGCACCCGGGACAGAAGCGTGCGTCGGCCGCCAGCGCCGTGTGGCAGCGGCTGCAGGCCCGGCTGCGTTGCGCGGCGCCGCACTGCGCGCAGAACCGCGCATCGGCGGCATTGAGCGCGCCGCAGCCCGCACACGCAAGCTGGCTCAGCGGCACGTTGCCGCCCTGCCCGCCGTTGGCCGCATCGGCCGGTGCCTGCCAGCCCCAGCCGTGGCGATCGCGGCCGCGCGCATCGTGACCGCCGAGCCCGTCTCCGCGCTGCCCGCCGTGATGCCCGCCTCCGCCACCGTGGCCACCGTTCCCGCTGCTGCCATGCCCGTTGCCATGGCCGCCCAGGATCCGTTTCAGAAAGCTCATCGCCCGCTCCTCAACGCGCGGCCCGCGTGCCGCCGACCGCCCCGGAGGACGACAGCAGCCGCAAGCCGTTGGCCACGACGATCAGGCTCGCGCCCGCGTCGGCGAAGACCGCCATCCACATCGTGCCGAGCCCCGCGACCGTGAGGCCGAGGAACACGACCTTCACGCCGAGCGCGAAGCCGATGTTCTGCACCAGCACGCGGTGCGCCGCGCGCGACAGCCGCACGAACGCGGGGATCTTGCGCAGGTCGTCGTCCATCAGCGCGACGTCGGCCGTCTCGATCGCCGTGTCGGTGCCCATCGCGCCCATCGCGAAACCGATGTCGGATCGGGCCAGCGCCGGTGCATCGTTGATCCCGTCGCCGACCATCCCGACCGCGCCCGCACCGCCGGCCGACAGCTCCTCGACCGCCGCGAGCTTGTCTTCCGGCAACTGGTTGCCGCGTGCGTCGTCGATGCCGGCCTGCTGCGCGATCGCCTGCGCGGTATGCGGGTTGTCGCCCGTCAGCATCGCGGTGCGGATGCCGAGCGCGTGCAGATCGGCGATCGCCTCACGGCTCGTGTCCTTGATCGTGTCGGCCACCGCAAAGATGCCGAGCACGCGCGCTTCGCCGACCAGCACCACGACGCTCTTGCCCTGCCGCTCCAGCGCGTCGAGCTTCGCTTCGAGCGCCGTCGAGCAGCGCTCGAGCTCCTCGACGAGCCGGTGGTTGCCGAGCCAGTAGCGCGTGCCGTCGATCGTGCCGCGCACGCCGCGCCCGACGATCGCTTCGAAGTCCTGTACATCGGCGAATGCCGTCGTGCCGGCGTCGCGTGCCGCGGCAGCGATCGCCTGCGACACCGGGTGATCGGAGCGCGCCGCGAGGCTCGCGCCGAGATGCCGCACGCGCGCCGCATCGGCGTCGTCCGCATGCACGTCGAAATCGGTCTGCACCGGCTTGCCGTGCGTGATCGTGCCGGTCTTGTCGAGCGCGAGCCACGCGAGCTTGCGCCCTTCTTCCAGGTAGACGCCGCCCTTCACGAGAATCCCGCGCCGCGCGGCAGCCGCGAGACCCGACACGATCGTCACCGGCGTCGAGATCACCAGCGCGCACGGGCACGCGATCACGAGCAGCACGAGCGCGCGGTAGATCCAGTCGTGCCACGCGCCGCCCATCGCGATCGGCGGCACCACCGCGACCAGCAACGCGACCGCGAACACGATCGGCGTGTAGACGCGCGCGAACTGGTCGACGAAGCGTTGCGTCGGCGCCTTCGCGCCCTGTGCCTCCTCGACCGCGTGGATGATCCGTGCGAGCGTCGAGTTGGCCGCGACGGCCGTCACGCGGTATTCGAACGAGCCCGATTCGTTGATCGTGCCCGCGTACACGGCGTCGCCGGTCGTCTTTTCGACGGGCAGGCTCTCGCCGGTGATCGGCGCCTGGTTGACCGTCGAGCGGCCCGCGACGACGTCGCCATCGAGCCCGATCCGCTCACCCGGCTTCACGCGGACGACCGCGCCGAGCGCAACCTGCGCGGCCTCGATCGTGCGCCACGAGCCGTCGGCCTGCCGCACGGTCGCGGTATCCGGCGCGAGTTGCATCAGGCCCTGGATCGCATTGCGCGCGCGGTCGAGCGACTTTGCCTCGATCAGCTCGGCGATCGTGAACAGCACCATCACCATCGCGGCTTCCGGCCACTGGCCGATCGCCATCGCGCCCGTCACCGCGATGCTCATCAGCGCGTTGATGTTCAGGTTGCCGTTGCGGATCGCGATCCAGCCCTTCTTGTACGTGGTGAGCCCGCATGCGAGCACCGCGGCGAGCGCGAGCGCCGCCGACAGCCACACCGGCAGCCCGGCCCACGTCGCGCCCTCGGACGCGATCGCGGCGACGCCGGCCAGCGCCAGCGGCCACCACGGCTTCGCGGGCGCGTCGGCGGCGCGCGCCGCCGGCGCGCCGGCCGCCGCGGCTTCGGGCGTCATCCCGAGCGTGCGGATCGCGCTTTCGATTGCCGGCTGCGCGCCGGGCACGTGGTCGACGGTCAGCATCCGCTGCATCAGGTTGAATTCGAGCGCCGACACTTCGTTCATCCCGCCGAGCTTCTTGCGGATCAGCGTTTCCTCGGTCGGGCAGTCCATCTGCATGATCCGAAACGCCGAGCGCACGTGACCCGATGCGGTCGCCTGCGCGACCGGCAGCGGCGCGAGCGTCAGCGCCGCAGGCGCGCAGCAGTCGCCGGCCGCGTGGTCGTGGTCGTGGTCGTGGTCGTGGTCGTGGTCGTGACCGGCATGGTCGTGCGAGCACGCGGCGCCGTGCACATGCGCATCGCCGTGAGAATGATCGTGGTCGTAGCCATGACCGGCTTCGTCGTGCGCGGCAAGATCGTGCGAGCCTGCAGCACCGCGCCGATGCGCGTCGCCGTGCGAATGATCGTGGCTGCGCGCTCCAGCCTCGCCGTGCGCGCGCTCGCGGGCCGCCGGCACCGCGTCGGCAACGGTCGCCGTCTGCGTGTCGCGCGGGTCGGCGCAGCACGTATCGGCGCCGCCGGCATGACGGTGTCGTGGGTCGTGGAGACGCTGGGCGTCGGTCATGACAACCTCCTTTTGTGGCTTGACGGTGTAGAGTTAACACCCTGAAGCCACTACAAGGTCAACCCTTACACGGGAGAAAGGCATGAAGATTGGCGAACTGGCCAAAGCGGCCCGCTGCACGCCCGAGACGATCCGTTTCTACGAGAAAGAGGGTCTGATGCCGGATGCGGAGCGCACCGACTCGAACTACCGCAACTACACCGACGTGCACGTCGAGCGGCTGCGCTTCATCCGCAACTGCCGCGCGCTCGACATGGCGCACGACGAAATCCGCGCGCTGCTGCAGCTTACCGACACGCCGGCCGACCGCTGCGATTCGATCAATTCGCTGCTCGACGACCACATCGGGCACGTCGATGCGCGCCTCGCGGAACTCACGCATCTGCGCGACCAGCTCTCCGAATTGCGCCGCCAGTGCGTCGGCGAACATTCGGTCGAGGATTGCGGGATCGTGCATGGTCTCGCGACGATGGAAACCGTCGCGCCGGCCGCGAAGCGCTCGCACCTCGGCTGAAACCCTTGCGGAATAAGATAGTCTGGCTGAGAATGGTTATATTCTTACTAGGTATTCAATAACTATTCATGTCTACGAGTCGCCCGTCCCCGCTTGCGCTGGCCGTCCTCGCGACGCTCACCGAAACGCCGATGCATCCGTACGGGATGCTGCAGCAACTGAAGGCCCGCGGATACGACGAAGTCGTCAACGTGCGGCAGCGCACGAGCCTCTACCAGACGATCGACCGGCTGCTGCGCGACGGGCTGATCGCCGTGCACGACACCGAGCGCGACGGCGCGTTTCCGGAACGCACGCTGTATGCGCTCACCGAAGCCGGGCACACGGCGGGGCAGGCGTGGCTGCACGCGCTGCTCGCGGAGCCCGCGCGTGAATTCCCGGTGTTCGGCGCCGGCCTCGCCTTCCTGCCGCTGCTCGACGCCGAAGATGCGCGCCGCCAGCTCGAACAGCGGATCGCGCGGCTCGACGCCGAACGCGAACGGCTGGAAGCGCTGCGCGCCACCGCGCAGGCCGACCAGGTGCCGCGCCTGTTCCTGCTGCAGAACGAACATGCGCTGGTGCTGCTCAATGCGGAGCTCGATTGGGCACGCAGCGTCGTCGAACACCTGAAGATCGGCGCGCTGCGCTGGGTGGACGGCTGATGGTTCACGCAGGCCGATTCCCGTCCGTGACGGGAGTCGCTGCCGTCAAAGTACCTTGCCGGGATTGAGGATGCCGTGCGGGTCCAGCGCGGCCTTCAGGCGCCGCATCAGCCCGATTTCCGCGTCGCTGCGAGTGTGCGCGAGATAAGGACGCTTGAGCGCGCCGATCCCGTGCTCGGCCGACACCGAGCCGCCCATGTCGCGCACCACCTCGTACACGCAGTGATCGAGCGTATCGACGTCCGCGTCGGCCATCGCGGCCAGCGACACGCCGATATGCACGTTGCCGTCGCCCACATGGCCGAAGAACAGGCACACGACGTCCGGCCAGCGCGCCCGCAGTGCTGCTTCGCAACGTTCGGCGAACGCGCCGAGTTCACCCGTCGGCAAACTCACGTCGAAGTTGACGAGGTGCGGCAATGCATCGATCGCGAGGCCTTCGCGCAGCGTCCAAAGATCGCGCGCCTGCCGCTCCGACGTCGCGAGCACCGCGTCGTCCACCAGCCCTGCGTCGAACCCCGCCGCGAGGCCCGTTTCCAGCGCCTGGTGCGCATCGCCGCCCGGCGCGCTCGTCGCGCATTCGATCAGCACCGCGAAGCCGTCGTCGCCGACGAACGGCGCCGTGACGCCCGGCGTATGACGCGCGACGTAGTCGTAGAACGCCGGCCACATCGCTTCGAAGCTGACGACTTCCGGCAACGTGCGCACGCGGTTCCACAGCGCGACCGCCGCGTCGTAATCGCGCACGCGGCAAAGCGCCGTGGCCGGCGCGGCGAGCAGCGGATGCAGCCGCAACACCGCGCGCGTGACGACGCCGAGCGTCCCCTCGCTGCCGATGAACAGCTGCTTCAGGTCGTAGCCCGCGTTGTTCTTCAGCATCCGGTTCATCGACGATACGACCGTGCCGTCCGCGAGCACCGCTTCGAGCCCGAGCACCTGCTCGCGCATCATCCCGTAGCGGATCGCGCGCGTGCCGCCCGCATTGGTCGCGAGCATGCCGCCGATCTGGCACGAGCCGCGCGCCCCGAGGTCGACGCCGAACGTGAAGCCCGCCGCTTCCGCTGCTTCCTGCACCGTCTGCAGCGGCGTCCCCGCCCGCACGGTCATCGTGCCTGCCGCCGCATCGATCGCCTCGATACCCGCAAAGCGCTCCATCGACAGCACGACCTCGCCGCCGAGCGCGACCGCGCCGCGCGCGAGCCCGGTCAGCCCGCCCTGCGGCACGACCGGCTGCCCGAGCCGCGCGCACAGCGCGAGCGTGCGCGACACGTCGTCGACGCTGCGCGGGCGCACCAGCGCGCGCGGCCGCACGCCGGCCGGCTCGTTGTACGCGGTGAAGTAACGCGGATCGATGTCGGCGGAACGCGTGACGAGCACGTCGCCCAGTTCGGCGACGAGCACGGCGTCGAGCGCCTCGCCCGACAGCGGCACGTCGCGCGGTTCTCCGCCCGCGGCCGCCGTATCCCGGTTCTGCATCGCGCGGTTCCGCTTACTTGGTCGAGATGTCGATATCGCCGAAATACTTCAGGCCGAGCGTCTTCACCGTGCCGTCCGCCTTCAGCTTGTCGATCGCCGCGTCGAGCTTCGCCTTCAGCGCGTCGTCGCCCTTGCGCAGGCCGAATGCGATGCCGCTGCCGAGGATCTTGTCGTCGTGCACGGGCTGGCCGACGAACGAGAAGCCCTTGCCGTCCGGGCGCGACAGGAAGCCGCGCTGGCCCGACGGCGCGAGCACGAGCGTCGCGTCGAGGCGGCCCGCGACGAGGTCCGCATACGCCTGGTTCTGGTCCTGGTAAGCGACGACCGCGACGCCGGCCGGTTCCCAGTGCGCCTTCGCGAAGGTTTCCTGGATCGACGCCTGCAGCACGCCGACGCGCTTGCCCTTCAGCGATTCGGGCGTCGGCAGCAGCCCGCTGCCGGTGCGCGCGATCAGCTGGGTCGGCACGCGGTAGATGATCGTCGTGAAGTCGATCGCCTGGCGGCGCTGCTCGGTCGCGTTCATCGCCGAATTGATCGCGTCGAACTTGCGGCCCTTCAGCGCCGGAATCAGCCCGTCGAACGACGTCTCGACCCATTTGCACGACAGCTTCGCCGTCTGGCAGACGGCATTGCCGACGTCGATGTCGAAGCCCTGCAGGTCGCCGTTCGGCGCTTTCGATTCGAACGGCGGGTATTGCGCTTCGAGGCCGAAACGCAGCGTCTGCGCGTCGGCGAGCGCCGCGCCGGAGCCGATTGCGCATGCGAGCGCAAACGCGAGTTTCAGGGTAGCCGTGTGCTTCATCGTGATCTCCTGTGACTGGTCGATGCGACGTGCCCGTCGCTGGTTTCTTAAAGCGAACGCAGCCGCCGCGCGCCTTCGACCAGCGTCGCGTCGTCCTTCGAAAAACTGAGCCGGATCACGCCGGCATCGGTGCCGTCGGTATAGAACGCCGACAGCGGGATCGTCGCGACCCGCGCGTCGCGGATCACGCGCAGCACGAAATCGCTGTCGCTTTCGTCCGAGAAGTGCCGGAAGCGCGCGAGCATGAAGAACGAGCCTTCGCTCGGCAGCAGCTCGAAACGCGCGTCGGCCAGCTCGCGCGCGAGCAGGTCGCGCTTGGCCTGGTAGAACGCCGACAGGCCGAGATAGCTGTCCGGCCGCGCGAGGATCTCCGCGAACGCAAACTGCATCGGCGTATCGGCCGAGAACACCATGAACTGGTGCACCTTGCGGATCTCGTCCATCAATTCGGCCGGCGCGAGGCAATGACCGACCCGCCAGCCGGTCACGTGAAACGACTTGCCGAACGACGACACGATCACGCTGCGCTCGGCCAGCTCGCGGTGGCGCGCGACGCTCTGGTGCTGCGCGCCGTCGAACACGACGTGCTCGTAGACTTCGTCGGACAGCACGACGATGCCCGTGTCGCGCGTGAGCTGCGCGAGCCGCTCGAGATCGTCGGCCGAGAACACGGTCGCGGTCGGGTTGTGCGGCGTGTTGACGATGATCATCCGCGTGCGCGGCGTGATCGCGGCCGCCACTTCATCCCAGTTCACGCGGAAATGCTCGGGCGACAGCTTGATCGCGACCGGCGTCGCGCCCTGCAGCCGCACGATCGGCGCATAGCTGTCGAACGACGGCTCGAAATAGATCACTTCGTCGCCCGGATGCACGAGCGCGCTGATCGCCGCATAGAGCCCTTCGCTCGCGCTCGCGATCACCGTGATCTCGGTTTCCGGGTCGTAGCGCGCGCCGTACAGCGCTTCCGTCTTCTCGGCGAGCCGCTCGCGCAGCGCCATCACGCCGGCCATCGGCGCGTACTGGTTGTGGCCGTCGCGCATCGCACGCGCGACGCCTTCGACGAGCGCCGGATCGGGCGCGAAATTCGGCGCGCCCTGCGACAGGTTCAACGCATCGTGCTGGGCAGCCAGCTGGCCGATCACCGTGAAGATCGTCGTTCCGACGTCGGGCAGTTTCGAACGGGGCGCGGTGGCGCTTCGCATGACTTCTCCTTCTGATGTCCTTCCCGCAGGCCTGCGCGGCGTGCGCAGCCCTGCATCTGCCGCATGATTTAGCCCGAGCCAATATCGGCGGACAATCGAAAGTTCGTCATGGAGCCCATGCATTTTTCTCATGGCTCATGGGGAGAAGTGCGGAACGGAACGGCTGGCCGGCGGGCCCGACATGCGAATCAGGCATTTCCCTTAGGGCGTGTTCACGCCCTGGGGGCGCTACGCATCGGCCGCCGCCAGGTACGCGAGCAGCACGGCCCGCAGTTCGCGGCGTTGCACCGCGAAATCGAGTGCGGGCCCGAGCGTCAGCAACGCCTGCGACAGGCCGCCGTAGCAGACCGCGTGGGCCATGCGCGCGAGCCCGTCGAGCCGCCCGGCCGGCGGCGGATCGGCCGCATGGGCCAGCGCGTCGCGCCACAGCGCGACATACGCGTCGTAATGCCGGCGGTACGCGGCAAGCGGCGACACCTGCCGCTCCAGCACGAACAGCGCCCCCCACAGCGCCGCATCGGCGGCGATCGCGTCGACCTGCAGGTCGACGAGCGCGGCCGCGAGTTCGGCCCGCGGCACGCCACGCAAACGCTCGACCGCATCGCGCAGCCGGTCGGCCAGCGCCAGCACGCGGCGGTGGATGCAGAGCGCCGCAAGGCTCTGCTTGTCGCCGAAATACTCGTAGAACGTGCCGATGCTGACGCCTGCGACGGCCGCGATCTCGCGGATCGTCGCCTTCGCGTAGCCGCGTTCGAGCAAAAGCTGAACGAACGCCTGCTGCAGCGCATCGGAACTCGCCTGCGCGCGCGACTGGCGCGGCCGGCGGCGCAACGCGGGCGCGGGTTGCGCCGCCGGCTGGCCGGGCGGCGCCGGAACCTGAACATGTCGCGGCGGCATATTTGCTACTCTGAAATCAGCAGGGAACACGTTTTTCCGGGCGCCGGAACCCGCGCCGAAGCGCCTTCCGTGCGGCGTGACGCCGGCGGCCCGCGAAGCATGAGACCGGAGACACCCCCGATGACCGAAGCGACTCACGCCGTCACGAACCAGTTCGACGAACTCGTCGACTATAACCTCTTCGCGACGGATCTCGCGCTGCGCGACGCGCTCGCCCGGGCAGGCGCCGACTGGGCCGTGCCGCAGCTCGACGCGTACGGCGCGCGGCTCGGCAGCGCCGACACCGCGCAGCTCGCCGACCAAGCGAACCGCCACCCGCCGGAGCTCGACGCGTTCGACCGGCGCGGCCGGCGCATCGACCGCGTCGACTTCCATCCGGCCTGGCACGCGCTGCTCGGCCAGTACCGCCGCGAAGGCTTCGTGTCGCTCGCGTTCCGGGACACGCGCCGCGGCCGCTGGGCCGCGACCGCCGCCGGCTTCTACCTGCACGGCCAGATCGAGGCCGGCACGCTGTGCCCGGCCACGATGACGCAGGCCGCCATCCCCGTGCTGCAGAAGGAGCCCGCGCTGTGGGACCTGCTGCGCGACAAGCTCTACAGCGACGACTACGATCCGCGCGACGTGCCGGTCGCCGACAAGCGCTCGATCTGGTTCGGCATGGGCATGACCGAGAAACAGGGCGGCTCCGACGTGCGCGCGAACACGACGCTCGCCACGCCCGTCGGCGCGGGCGGGCGCGGCGGCGAATACCGGCTGCGCGGCCACAAGTGGTTCTTCTCCGCGCCGATGTGCGACGCGCACCTCGTCGTCGCGCGCACCGAAGCCGGCAGCCCGTCGTGCTTCTACGTGCCGCGCTGGCGGCCGGACGGCACGAAGAACGCGGTCGAGATCCAGCGGCTGAAGAACAAGGTCGGCAACCGCAGCAACGCCAGCAGCGAAATCGAGCTGAACGACGCGTGGGGCATCATGCTCGGCGACGAAGGCCGCGGCATTCCGACCATCATCGAGATGGCCACCCACACGCGGCTGAACTGCGTGCTCGGCAGCGCGGCGATGCTGCGCCAGGGCGTCGTCCAGGCGATCGCGTACACGCGCCAGCGCCACGCGTTCGGCCGCGCGCTCGCCGAGCAGCCGCTGATGCGCACCGTGCTCGCCGATCTCGCGCTCGAAAGCGAAGCCGCGCTGTCGCTCGCGATGCGTCTCGCCGACGCGTTCGAACGCGACGACTCGCCGCTCGAACGTGCGTGGAAGCGGATCGTCACGCCCGCCGCGAAATTCTGGGTCTGCAAGCGCGCGGTCGAGCTGACCGGCGAAGTAATGGAAGTGTTCGGCGGCAACGGCTACGTCGACGACGGCCCGATCGCTCGGCTGTTCCGCGAGGCGCCCGTCAACTCGATCTGGGAAGGCTCGGGCAACGTGATGTGCCTCGACGTGCTGCGTGCGGTGTCGCGCGAACCCGACGCGGCCGCCGCGCTGTTCGACGAACTCGCCGACGTCGGCGCCGGCGAGCCGCGCATCCGCGCGGCGCTCGACGCGTTGCGCGCGATGCTCGCCGCGCCGGCCGACACGCTCGAAGCGTCGGGCCGCGTGTTCGCGCAGCGGCTCGCGCTCGTCGCGCAGGCGTGCCTGCTGCGCCGCGATGCGCCGGCCGCCGTCGCCGACGCATTCGTCGCGACACGGCTCGCCGCGCCCGACTGGGGCCGCATCGCGGGCGGCTTCGAGCCGCACGCGATCGCCGTCGCCGCGCTGCTGCAGCGCGCGTACCCGGCCTGACCTGCACCGCCTCCCGCCTCGCCCGGAGCCCCGATGAACCTCGTCGCCGCCCTCGACCGCGCCGCCCGTGCGACGCCCGACAAGCCGTTCCTCGTCAGCGAATCCGCGACGATTACGTATGCCGCCGCGCGCGAGCGCTCGCACCGCGCGGCGGCCGTGTTGAGCGCGCTCGGCGTCGCGGCCGGCGACCGCGTCGCCGCGATGTGCTTCAACACGCCGGCCTTCGTCGACCTGATGTTCGGCGCGTGGCGGCTCGGCGCGGCGTTCGTGCCGATCAACCACAAGCTGCAGGCGCCGGAAGTCGACTACGTGCTCGAACACAGCCGCTGCAAGGCGCTGCTGTTCGACGTGGCGCTCGCACCGGTGGTCGAGCGCCTCGTGCATCCGGCGCGGCGGCTCGTGACCGAGGGCGAGCTCGACGGCGTGCCGAACTTCGACACGATGTGCGCGACGCGGGACGGCCTCGCGGGCATCGAGCCGGCCGACGGCGACATCGCGCAGATCCTCTATACGTCCGGCACGACGGGCCGCCCGAAGGGCTGCATGCACAGCCATCGCGCCGTGACGCTCGCGGCGATGCAGGCCGCGCTCGCGACCGGCATCGGCCGCAACGAGCGCACGCTGATGGCGATGCCGATCTGGCATTCGTCGCCGCTGAACAACTGGTTCGGCGGCACGCTGTTCGCGGGCGGCACCGTCGTGCTGCTGCGCGAATACCATCCGCTGCGTTTCCTGCAGACCATCGAGCGTGAACGCGTGACGATGTATTTCGGCGCACCCGTGTCGTACACGCTGCCGCTCGACACGATCGACGGCTTCGGCGCGTTTGACCTGTCGAGCGTGCGCGCGTGGCTGTACGGCGGCGGCCCGATCGGCGCCGCGCAGGCCGAACGGCTCGCCCGCGCGTATCGCAGCGACGCGTTCTTCCAGGTGTACGGCATGACCGAGACGGGACCGGCCGGCACGACGCTGTATCCGGACGAGCAGATCGCGAAGGCCGGTTCGATCGGCCGCCAGGGCGGACCGGGCGTCGACCTCCGTGTCGTGCGGATGGACGGCATCGACGCGCAGCCGGGTGAAACCGGCGAAATCTGGCTGAAGGCCGACTGCATGATGCTCGGCTATCTCGACGACGCGGCCGCGACGCGCGCGGCGTTCACGCCGGACGGCTGGTATCGCACCGGCGACATCGCGCGAATCGATGAGGATGGCTACCTGTTCATCGTCGACCGGCTGAAGGACATGATCGTCTCGGGCGGCGAGAACATCTATTCGAAGGAAGTGGAGGACGTGCTCGGCGCGCACCCGGACATCGCGGAGGCGGCCGTCGTCGGCGTTCCGCATCCCGACTGGGGCGAGACGGTCGTCGCACACGTCGTGCTGCGTGCGAACGCCGCGCCCGACGCGGATGCGCTGCGCGCGTTCTGCGGCGAGCGGCTTGCGGCATACAAGGTTCCGCGCGAGTTCACGTTCGCGCAGGCGCTGCCGCGCACGCCGACCGGCAAGCTGCAGAAGTTCCTGCTGCGGGTGCGGGCGGGCTGAGCATCCGCGATTGAGCCGGCGCATTCGCACACGCGCGGTCAGTGCAAAAGGCAGAACGGAACAAGTAATAGAAGTTGCCAGCGCTGAATCATATTCGTCCGATTGATCGACGTTTCTTATCTGGAATAGCGTCTCAAGGTAGCCATTCCATTTACTGAGACAGAGAAGCCGGATGAAAAACGAACTCGAAGCACCGACCCATTTTTTTGCCACCGTTGGCGCACTCACGGAACGCGGTGGACGTGTCACGACTGCAACCAGCGGCCTGACCCTGGCTGGATTGGAAGTCGCCCGCGTTGGCGACGTAGTGACTTATAACGACGGCAGCGAGGCCGCGATAATCGACGGCGCGGGAAACAACCATAGCGGCGGCAAGCCGTTCGCGTTGGTCGGCAGCCGGTTGAGCAACGGTGATCGCATTACCGAAACGCTGCGCACCTCATGCGGCATTCATGTGCGAGACGGGCAAAGCGTTGCGGGCCTGTTCGATCCGACCTATGTGCCGCCGCCGGCGCCGCCCGCCTACAGATTGGCGGTATGTGGCGCGACAACAGCGCGCGGCGGTGCATTGCGCGAGCCGTCCGGCACGTGGGAAGTGGCGCCGCACTTGGGCAAGGCTGCCACGGTGGGCGACCTGATCCACTATCCGGACGGTTCAACCGCGCGCGTTACGAGCGGCCTGGGTTTGACCGACGCGCCCGACTTCGCGCCGCTCGCATTCGTGGGCAGCCAACTCGATAACGGCGACACGATCACCGATAGTCCCGAGCGACAAGGCGTAGCGTCGTCCGTCGTGTTTAGCGTCGTCACCCGCTCGCCCATGCCCCGCTGAGGTAGCGTCCATGATCCGCTACTTTCTTGCCAAAGGCGACCGCGCCGGGGAAGCGGTGATTGTCGAAGGCCTCGACACCGTGACCTGTTCCAATCCGCCGCCGAGGGTTCATATCGCCACGCTGGATATGAAGACCTACTGTTCGGCCTGCAAGCGTGAAGGGTACATCGCACCGCAAGGGCCGCGCTGGCCAGGTACGGGCCCGAACGGCAAACAATGGGCATTGAGCGGGGATATCAATGTCTGCGGATGCAACCCACCGCCGGTCTTCTACGCTGAGCGCGGCATGCGGATGATTTTTACTGCGGGCGAAATTTCGACGCTGGATGGGCGCAAACCTGGTGCAGCCCATTTGCCGTTTGCCTTATCGGATGCCGCACATGACGAGCAATTTACCTTGCTCGATGATGCACACCGTCCGCTCGCCAACGTTCGCTATCGAATCGTCACCGACACCGGGCAGATCTTCGCAGGCACCACGGACGTGGCCGGGCAAACAGATCGAATTGCCACCGACGCCGCAGCATCTCTGAAAATCTATACGAAGGGGCATTGACGCGATGAGCGGTTTTTCGGGAAATAAATACGACTTCGAAGTTCAGGAAAACGAAGAATGGGTCCTCGTCCATTCGGGGGCCGTCACCAATACCAATCCGGGGTCCATGGTCTATATATCAATCAACACGATGCCAATTTGCCCCAACATGAGTAACAAGGCATTCAGATCCCTAATAATGCGACTACGGGACACCGCGGTGATATTAATTGAGGAGCGCATATCGGATCTGGCGCGATGGGATAAAATTGCCCGAGATAGAGTGCAATTCTGGTTTGGCCGAAGCGACGAAGCGATACGTCAAAAACTAAGTTTCGGCCTCCCCAGGCTCGCTGCGGCTATGTGCGAACTACAGCCCGAGAAGATCATCAGATGGGACGAACAAAGCCAGCGGCAACTTACATGCTCAGTGGCCCCTGATACTGGCGCAAATGACGCGGCTGTATGCAAGCCCGATTCGGCACGTCGGATAATCGCGATCTACCCGCATTTCTGCACTGTCGAGGATGTTTACGTTGCGGGAAACTGTAAATTGAAAATTCTCATTCACGAATGTTCCCATTACATTGACACATTCGACGCGGACGACGTCAACTATGGGTTTGCTCGAGGGATCGGGTATTGGGCACAAGCCAATCCAGAAGGTGCACATAGAAATGCAGACAGCATTGCATGCTACATCGCGCACTTTGATGACATAAGTGAATTCTTAAGAAAGAATATTTGGTGATTGAATGATAAAATTTCTGATTCCCGTTGCTGCGCTTGCTGGTGCCGTTTTCATTCAACACGCAAGCGCTTGCACGATATCGGAAAACATGCTCGAAAGCGTGCCTCTGAATTATCCCGGTATTCCAAATGCATATCGAATAAAGATAGTGGATATGGTTTTGGCTGCACGTCAATGGCGCGATGTTGAAGTGCAGGCGCAAATCATCGCCAGCGCATATGTCGGCGAACGCAACCCCTTGAATCTGGCAAAGTCAAGAGGTGCCCAGCTGAAAGACTTCCTGATACAGCTTGGCATCAAGCCTCAATCTATCTATGTTGATACGCACGTCAATCGAATTACATACCCAATCGATAGCACCGGCCATGGAGGATACTTGCAGATCGGCGTGAGTCTTCTGCCTTTCTGCAAAAATGGATGTGAAAATTTATGCGACGCTCCGGCGTCTCGCCGACAACAAAACTCACCAAATAATAAACTATGAAATTAATTGCTGGCCTAAGCGTCGTCGCGTCTAGTCATGCATCTGCGTGTGTCGCAAGCGAAAATTTCGATATCCATTTTCCGAAAGAAAGTTCATATGTATCGAATTCTGAAATCGTCCGCACTGCAAACTGGGCAGCAGACCAGAAAATCGCCTACGCGCGTCACGTAACCAAGGAAACAACGCTGATTAGCGGCCATGCCGAGGAAAGCGAACAGAGCGCACTGCCCCTTGCGCAATCGCGAATGCAAACCGCGTATGCGCTGCTGGAGCAACTCGGTTTTTTACGCGGAACCATTAAGACGAGCGCCCGCGTCTATTCGCATGGGGACGTGGATAATGGGCGGCGTGTGGAAATTTCCTTCCTGCCCGATTGCCCCAACAAGTGCTGTGCAGATAAGTAACCTCGCACTGCCGCCAGTCGCATCGATGAGGCATTGACGTACACACGCGGCGCCCCCGTCAGAACATACCCAAACCGTTGAATCATCGCCGGCAAGAGCCGTATGTACTACCTGGCCGTGCACCGCCAAAGAAAAAGCCACCCGGCCCGACGGCCCGGTGGCTTTTTCGCATGATCGACGGGGCAGCGACATGCGCCGCCGCCCGCGCCTCACATCACATCAAGCTGCTTACTTCCCGCCGATGCTCTTCAGCGGCTTCCACTCGCCCTTCTCGACCTTGTACATCGTGATGCCGCCGTTCTTCAGGTCGCCCTTCGCGTCATACGCGACGTGCGTCGACGTCACGCCCGCCATGTCGGTCTTCGCGAGCACCGGCAGGTACTTCGCCGGATCGGTCGAATCGGCCTTCTTCATCGCGTTCAGCAGCGCCATCGCGCCGTCGTACGCGTACGGCGAGTACGTCTGCACGTCTTCGCCGAAGCGCTTCTTGTACTTGTCGGCGTAGGTCTTGCCGCCCGGCATTTCTTCCAGCGGGAGGCCGGCCAGCGAAGCGATCGTGCCGTCGGCCGCGTTGCCCGCGATCTTCAGGAACGTCGGCGTCTTCACCATTTCGCCGCTCATCAGCGGTGCGGTGAAGCCCAGCGCCTTCATCTGCTTGACCATCGGCGCTGCCTGCGAATCCGCGCCGCCGTAGTAGACCATGTCCGGCTTCGCAGCCTTCAGCTTGGTCAGAATGGCCTTGAAGTCGACAGCCTTGTCGTTCGTGAATTCACGGTCGACGATCGTCGCACCGCCCGCCTTCGCGGCCTTCTCGAACTGGTCGGCAAGACCCTGGCCATAGGCCGTGCGGTCGTCGACGATCGCGATCTTCTTCATGCCGAGATCCTTCGATGCGAACGTGCCGGCCACCGAGCCCTGCTGCGTGTCGGACGTCATCATGCGGAAGGTCGTCTTGTAGCCCTGCTGCGTGTATTCCGGTGCCGTCGCCATCGCGATTTCCGGAATGCCCGCATTCGCGTAGATGCGCGAGGCGGGAATCGTCGTGCCCGAGTTGAAGTGGCCGAGCATGCCCTTGATGCCGTCGTCGACGAGCTTCTGTGCGACCGTCGTGCCCGTGCGCGGGTCAGCCTGGTCGTCCTGCGTGCTCAGCACGAACTTCACCGGCTTGCCGCCGATCTTCGGGTTGGTCGCGTTGAAGTCCTCCAGCGCGAGCACGATCCCGTTCTGCATATCCTTGCCGTAGTGCGCCTGCGCGCCCGTCATCGGCCCTGCGTAACCGATCTTCACGTCATCCGCATGGGCCGTCCCCGCCAGCGACATGACCGCGACGAACGTCGCGCCTGCCAGCTTTTTCATCGTGTGTTGCATAGCATCTCCTTGGTACCAGGGTAAATGGAGCGGCTTCGGGATCGCCTTGCCGCTTCCTTTGTTTGATCCGAACGGCAAGGATGGTCAGCCGATCGTCATCAAATTTGCATTGCCGCCGGCCGCTGCCGTATTCACGCTCACCGAGCGCTCCGTCAGCAACCGCTCCAGCGCGTAATCTTCCGCATCGCCGTTCTCGAACGCGCCCACCGACACGCCCTGCACCGACACGATCGGGCCCGGCCGCTGCGCGACGTCCTTCACGAGCGTCTGCAGTTCGTCGCTGTCGCCTTCGAACAGCACCGCGTCGAACGGCGCGTCGGCCTGCTTGCGCACGCTCGCATGCGCCTTCAGCGACGCCGGCAGCGCGGCGACCAGCGCCTCGCCGGCCGCGCCCGCGAACAGCGCACGGTTGCCGGTCGCCAGCACCGCCGCGAACTGCGCACGCGCACCGCCCGGCGTGGCCGCGACACACAGCACCGTGCCGCGCGGGCCGAGTGTATACGTGTTTCGCTCGCCCGTCGGCCCGGCCAGCACGGCGGTCGCACCGGCCGGCACCTGTGCCAGATAGCCGTCGCAACGTGCGGCCAGTACCGGCTCGCGCTGCTCGATCAGCCAGTCGCGCAACGTCGTGAGCGCCGCGGCCGGGTTGCCGCGCGCATCGCCGTCGACCGCGCCGTCAGCGATCAGCGCCTGCGCAAGCGAACGCGGCAGGCCCGACGGACGCGTCGCGAGCAGGCGCTGCAGGTACAGCGCGCCGCCGGCCTTCGGGCCCGTGCCCGACAGCCCTTCGCCGCCGAACGGCTGCACGCCGACCACCGCGCCGATCACGTTGCGGTTCACGTAGATGTTGCCGACGTGCGCGTTCGAAATCACGTGCGCGATCGTCTCGTCGATCCGCGTGTGGATACCGAGCGTCAGCCCGTAACCGGTCGCGCGGATCTGCTCGAGCAGCTTGTCGAGCTGGCTGCGGCGGTAGCGCACCACGTGCAGCACGGGGCCGAACACTTCGCGCTTCAGTTCGTCGATGCTGCCGATCTCGATCAGCGTCGGCGGCACGAACGTGCCGTGCGCGCAGGCGTCCGGCGCCGGCAGCTGCGTGACCGCATGGCCTTTCTCCTTCATCGTCGCGACGTGCGCGTCGATCGTCTGCTTCGCTTCGCCGTCGATCACCGGGCCGACGTCCGTCGACAGCCGGTCGGGGTTGCCGAGCGCCAGCTCGTGCATCGCGCCCTTCAGCATCGTCAGCGTGCGGTCCGCGACATCGTCCTGCAGACACAGAACGCGTAGCGCCGAACACCGTTGACCGGCCGAGTCGAACGACGATTGCATCACGTCCGCGACGACCTGCTCCGCGAGCGCCGACGAGTCGACGATCATCGCGTTCTGGCCGCCCGTTTCGGCGATCAGCGGAATCGGCTTGCCGTCCGGGTCGAGGCGCGCGGCGAGCGTCCTGTTGATCAGGCGCGCGACTTCGGTCGAACCGGTGAACATCACCGCACGCGTACGCGGATCGGCAACCAGCGCCGCGCCGACGGTCTCGCCCGTGCCCGGCAGCAGCTGCACCGCGCCGGCCGGTACGCCGGCCTCGCGCAGCAGGCGCACGGCCTGCGCGGCGATCAGCGGCGTCTGTTCGGCCGGCTTCGCGAGCACCGTGTTGCCGGCGGCAAGCGCCGCGGCCACCTGGCCCATGAAGATCGCGAGCGGGAAGTTCCACGGGCTGATACAAACCACGGGGCCGAGCGGACGGTGCGTGTCGTTCGAGAATTCGTCGCGGATCTGCGCCGCGTAGTAGCGCAGGAAGTCGACCGCTTCGCGGATCTCGGCGATCGCGTTCGGCAGCGACTTGCCGGCTTCGCGCACGATCAGGCCCATCAGCGTGTGCATCTGCGCTTCGAGCAGGTCGGCCGCGCGCACCAGGCAGTCGGCGCGTGCGTCGACCGGCGTCGCCTGCCAGATCGGCGCGGCGGCCACCGCATGCGCGAGCGCCGCGCTCACGTGCTCGGCCGTCGCTTCGCTGACCGTGCCGACCAGGTCGCGCTGGTCGGCCGGGTTGCGCACGTCGCGTGCCGGTGCGTCGGCGAGCGTATCGTCGTCGAGCATCGGCGCCGCGCGCCACGGGAAGTGCGCGCTCGCGAGCAGCGCGGACGACAGCGACGCGAGACGGTGTTCGTTCGACAGGTCGAGGCCCATCGAGTTGGGACGCTCGTCGCCGTACAGGTTGCGCGGCAGCGGGATCTTCGCGTGCGGCGCGCCGAGCGGCACGACCTTCGACGCCTCGTCGACCGGATCGGCGACCAGTTCCTTCACCGGCACGGTCTTGTCCGCGATGCGGTTCACGAACGACGTGTTCGCGCCGTTTTCCAGCAGGCGGCGCACGAGGTACGCGAGCAGCGTCTCGTGCGTGCCGACCGGCGCATACACGCGGCACGGGCGGTTCAGCTTGTCGCGGCCGGTGACTTCCTCGTACAGCGGCTCGCCCATCCCGTGCAGGCACTGGAATTCGTACTGACCGGGGTAGTAGTTCTGGCCGGCCAGGTGATAGATCGCGGCCAGCGTGTGCGCGTTGTGCGTCGCGAACTGCGGGTAGACGGCGTCCGGTGCCGCGAGCAGCTTCTTCGCGCACGCGAGGTACGACACGTCGGTGTAGATCTTGCGCGTGTAGACCGGATAGCCTTCGAGGCCGTCGACCTGCGCACGCTTGATCTCGCTATCCCAGTACGCGCCCTTCACGAGGCGGATCATCAGGCGGTGACGGCTGCGGCGCGCGAGATCGATCAGGTAGTCGATCACGAACGGGCAGCGCTTCTGGTAGCCCTGCACGACGAAGCCGATGCCGTTCCAGCCGGCGAGCTCCGGGTCGAAGCACAGCGCTTCGAGCAGGTCGAGCGACAGTTCGAGACGGTCGGCTTCTTCCGCGTCGATGTTCAGGCCGATGTCGTAGCGGCGCGCGAGCAGCGCGAGTGCGCGCACGCGCGGCAGCAGCTCGCTCATCGTGCGGTCCTGCTGCGAGCGCGAGTAGCGCGCATGCAGCGCCGACAGCTTGATCGAGATGCCCGGGCCTTCGTAGATGCCGCGGCCGCCGGCCGCCTTGCCGATCGCGTGGATCGCCTGTTCGTACGACGCGTAGTAGCGCTGCGCGTCCTCTTCGGTCGTCGCCGCTTCGCCGAGCATGTCGTACGAGTAGCGGAAGCCGCGCGCTTCGTACTTGCGGCTGTTCGCGAGCGCTTCGGAAATCGTTTCGCCGGTGACGAACTGCTCGCCCATCAGGCGCATCGCCATGTCGACGCCCTTGCGGATCAGCGGCTCGCCGCCGCGGCCGATCAGGCGCGTGAGCGCCGACGACAGGCCCGCTTCGCTGTTGGTCGTCACGAGCTTGCCGGTGATCATCAGCCCCCAGGTCGCCGCGTTCACGAACAGCGACGGCGCGTGGCCGACGTGCGAGCGCCAGTCGCCCTTGCTGATCTTGTCGCGGATCAGCGCATCGCGCGTCGCACGGTCGGGAATGCGCAGCAGCGCTTCGGCGAGGCACATCAGCGCGACGCCTTCCTGGCTCGACAGCGAGAACTCGTGGATCAACCCTTCGACGCCGCCGCCCGAACTCTTCTCGCGCAGCGCCTCGACCAGCTTCGTCGCGAGCGCCTGCACGTCCGCCTGCAGGTTCGCCGGCAGGCGCGCCTGGCCGAGCAGGAACGGCACGCATTCCGGCTCGGGGCGGCGGTACGCGGCCGTGATCGCCGCGCGCAGCACCGATTGCGGCTGCACGTTCTGCGCGAACTCGAGGAACGGATGCGGCGAGTTGTCGTCGTCGCCGTCCGCCGCCTGACCGTCGGCGAGCTCCGTCACGCCGCTGTGGCCCGACAGTTCCGGCGGCAGCTGGCCGTGCTCGATCCGCTCGAGATACGCGAAGATCGCCTGCTTGATCAGCCAGTGGGGAGTGCGCTCGAGACGCGCGGCGGCGTCCTTGAGGCGCGAGCGGAGAAGGTCGTCGACTTTGACGCCGAGAGTCGTGCTTGCCATGGTGGGTTCGTGCGCCGGTGCGAGCCCGGCAATGTGGTGTGAGAGGATGCGCGAAATCCTACGGCACGCAATAAAAAGGTGCAACCAAATTGCGAGGTAGGTTGCACCCATAAGTTAGCCAATATAATCAGTCACTTATGCGGTTGCAACCTAGGGGTTGCCCGTGGTCGGAGGATCGGTGTTTTCCCTGATCGGGGCGATTCGACACGCGCGTGCAACCTTCTGCGCGCGCGGAAGCGGCCGAAAACGGGTTGCACTGGGTGGGATGACGGGATGCGGCGCCCGGCCGGGGGCGCGACAAGAGACAGTCGAGCGGCGCCCGACGGGCCGGACTGCTTGCAGGCTGACTGGCTACGGCAGCACGCCGCTCAGATATCCAGCGGATCGACCTCGACGCTCCAGCGCAGCACGCCCTTCAGCGCGCGCAACTCCGGCTGCCATGCGCGCAGCGCGTGCTGCAGCGCCGCCCGCGACGCGCTTTCGAGCAGCAACTGCGCTCGGTGGACGTTCGCGACCTTGACGATCGTCATCGGCACCGCGTCGTAGACGGTCACGCGATCGGCGCCCGGCAGGCCGGGCAACGCGGCCGCGGCCTGCAGCAGGAACGCGAGCGCCGCGTCGAGCGTGCGCCCCTCGGCGCGCAGCAGCGCCTGGTAGACGAACGGCGGCAGGTGCGCGTCGCGGCGCTCGCCGAGCGTCGAATTCGCGAAGCCGACGTAATCCTGCCGCCCGAGCGCGTGGTACAGCGCGTGGCGCGGGTAGCGCGTCTGCACCATCACCTCGCCCGGCAGCCCCGCGCGGCCAGCACGACCGCTCACCTGCATCAGCTGCGCGAACAGCCGTTCGCTCGCGCGAAAGTCGTGCGAGAACAGCGCGGTATCGGCATTGAGCACGCCGACGAGCGACACGCGCTGGAAGTCGTGCCCCTTCGCGATCATCTGCGTGCCGACCAGGATGTCGACCTCGCCCGCGTGCACGTCGGAGAACAGCGCCTGCGCGCTGCCCTTGCGGCGCGTGCTGTCCGCGTCGATCCGCAAGATGCGCGCGCCGGGCACGGCCTCGGCCAGCGCCTCCTCGATGCGCTGCGTGCCGCGCCCGAGCGGCGCGATGTCGACGTTCCCGCACTCGGGGCACGACCGCGGAATGCGCGCTTCCCAGCCGCAGTGATGGCAGCGCAGCGCATGCTCGGGCTTGTGCAGCACGACGTACGCACTGCAGCGCGGGCAGCCGGCGACCCAGCCGCATGCGTCGCACGCGAGCTGCGGCGCGTAGCCGCGCCGGTTCAGGAACACGAGGCTCTGCTCGCCGCGCTCGAGCCGCGCCTTCAGCGCCGCGACGAGCGGCCCCGACAGCCCGCCCATCGACGCACGGCCGCGCCGCCGCTCCTCTTCGAGATCGATCAGCCGCACGGTCGGCAGCGTCGCGTCGGCCACCGCGCGACGCGACAGCGTGAGCCGCGTGTAGCGCCCTTGCTCGGCCTGCCACCAGCTTTCCAGCGACGGCGTGGCCGAGCCGAGCACCACCGTGATGCCGAGCTGCTTCGCGCGCCACACAGCGAGATCGCGCGCCGAATAGCGCAGCCCTTCCTGCTGTTTGTATGCGGGCTCGTGCTCCTCGTCGACGACGATCAACGCGAGCATCGGCATCGACGCGAGCACCGCCAGGCGCGTGCCGAGCACGATCCGCGCGCGCCCCGTGTGCGCGGCCAGCCAGTTGCGCGCCCGCTCGCCCTCGGCGAGCCCGCTGTGCAGCGTGACGATCGCATCGTCGGCGAGCGCGCCCGCGAAGCGCGCGCGAAACGCGGCCTCGAACTGCGGCGTCAGGTTGATTTCGGGCACGAGCACGAGCGCCTGCGCGTCCGGCCGCGCGTCGAGCAGCGACGCGAGCGCATGCAGGTAGACCTCGGTCTTGCCGCTGCCCGTCACGCCGTGCAGCAGGAACGGCGCGAAGCCCTCGCCCGCGCGGATCGCGTCGAGTGCCTCGGCCTGCTGGTCGGTCAGCGCTGGCGGCACAGTTCGTCCACCGGTTGTCGACAGGTTATCCACAGCTTTGGGCACAGGAGCGTCGGCCCAGCCGATCTCCTCGACGTCGACCCAGCCGCGTGCCGCCCAGTCGTCGAGCGTCGCGGCCGCCTTCGGATGCAGCGCGCGCGCATCGGGCAGCGTCAGCGAGCCGGTGTCGACGAGCGCCTGCGCGAGCCGCCGCAGCGCCGCGCCGCGAGCGGGCAGCGCATCGGGCAGCGCCGCGCGGCCGGCGTCCGTCGGCTGGTAGCGCACTTCGGGCGCGAGCAACCGCCCCCAGCGCCCGGCGTCGCGCAGCGCCTGCGGCAACGCCGGCAACGCGACCTCACCGCGCCCGCGCTGATAGTAATCGGCGGCGAACGACACGAGCGCGAGCCAGTCGGGCGACAGCGGCGGGAGATCGGTGCAGATTGCGTCGACCGCGCGTAGCCGCGACGGCGGCACATCGGTGTGAGTCGTCACTTCGCAGACGAGCCCGACCGCCTGCCGCTTGCCGAACGGCACCTGCACGAGCGTGCCGGGCACGGGTGCCGGATGCGCGTCGCAGCGGTAGTCGAACAGGGTCGCGAGCGGATGGTCGAGCGCGACGCGCAGGTAGGTGCCGCTCATTGCGGCGCTCCGGCGGCAGCGATGCGCGAAGTGCAGGCGGCTTGCATCCGCGTCCGCATCGCGGCAGCAGACTTAAAGTAAAACTTCAGATTCGGCGCTAAGTTTTGGATTCGCATTAGGAATCGCCGTATACCCTGGCCAGCCTGTGGATAACTTTGTTGAGAACTCGCCGCTCAATGGCCGCAACGCGCGCGGGGCCGTGCTTTTCGCTGTTTTTCGCCGCGCATTGCGCCGCCCCGCGAAGCCTTATTCCATAAGGCTGCTATTCAAATTACCGAACCATAGCGAGACAAATTGACCGATACAGGGCTCTACCGCGCTGCAACGTGGAAAATGTGTATAAGTCAAGTCTTGACAAGCACCGAATCGGCAACGGGTGCGGGGTTGCGCCCTGTTTAGTTTCAAAAACGAAACATCGTCATGCCGCAGCGCAGCATGACGGCACTTGCGTTCAGCGCGCCGCTCCGCTACGGATCGCGCGGCTGTGGCTGTGCACTTCGTCGACGAGTTCGGCGACGTGATCGGGCGACGTGAATTGCGAGATGCCGTGGCCGAGGTTGAACACGTGGCCGGGGTGGTTGCCATAGCTGTCGAGCACCGCACGCGCCTGTTCGCGCACCGCGGCCGGCGGCGCAAACAGGATCGTCGGATCGAGGTTGCCCTGCAGCGCGACACGCCCGCCGACGCGCTCGCGCGCGGCGCCGAGGTTGACCGTCCAGTCGAGCCCGACCGCGTCGACGCCGGTCGCCGCGATCTCTTCGAGCCACAGCCCGCCGCCCTTCGTGAACGTGACCACCGGCACGCGCTCGCCGTCGTGCTCGCGCTTGAGCTGCGACACCACGCGGCGGATGTAGTCGAGCGAGAAGCGCTGGTATGCGCCGTCGGCCAGCGCGCCGCCCCACGTATCGAAGATCATCACGGCCTGCGCGCCCGCTTCGATCTGCGCGTTCAGGTACGCGGCCACCGCCTGCGCGTTCACGTCGAGGATCCGGTGCATCAGGTCGGGGCGCGAATACGCCATCGACTTCACCGTACGGAAATCGTCCGACCCGCCGCCTTCGACCATGTAGCACGCAAGCGTCCACGGGCTGCCCGAGAAGCCGATCAGCGGCACGCGCTGGCGGCCCTGGCCGTCGGTGAGCGCACGGCGGATCTCGCGCACGGCGCCCGTCACGTAGCCGAGCGTCTCCTCGATGTCCGGCACCGCGAGCTTCGCGACGTCGGCCTCGGTGCGCACCGGATGCGCGAACTTCGGCCCTTCGCCGACCTGGAAGTCGAGGCCGAGCCCCATCGCGTCCGGAATCGTCAGGATGTCCGAGAACAGGATCGCGGCGTCGAGCGGGAAGCGCTCGAGCGGCTGCAGCGTCACCTCGGTCGCGTAGTCGGGATTCTTCGCGAGACCGAGGAAGCTGCCGGCGCGCGCACGCGTCGCGTTGTATTCGGGCAGGTAGCGGCCGGCCTGGCGCATCAGCCAGATCGGCGTGTAGTCGGTCGGCTCGCGCAGAAGCGCACGCAGGAAGGTGTCGTTGAGCAGGTTATGGGCCACGGTAGGAGCGACGATGCGAAGGCAAAGCGGCATTTTACCGGACAGCCGCCCTCAGGCTGCGCATGCCGACGCGATGGCGGCCATATGACGCGCGCGATGGCTCCGTTATGATCGGACGCTCATATCGCACGAAACGAAGGAGGGAGACCGATGAAGACATTCGCCACGCTCGCCGCGGCCGCGCTGCTCTGCTGCGCCGCCGCGCACGCGCAGACCGCCACGGGCACCGCCGCCGCACCGGGCGCCGGTTCGCGGCTCGACGACGTGCTCGCGCGCGGCACGCTGCGCGTGTGCACGACGGGCGACTACAAGCCGTATTCGTACTACCGCGCGGACGGCCGTTTCGAGGGCATCGACATCGACATGGCCGAATCGCTCGCAAAATCGCTCGGCGTGAAAACCGACTTCGTGAAGACGAGCTGGCCGAACCTGACCGCCGATTTCGTCGCGAAATGCGACATCGCGGTGGGTGGCGTGTCGACGACGCTCGAGCGCCAGAAGCGCGTGTTCTTCACGCAGCCGTACGTCGTCGACGGCAAGACGCCGATCGTGCGCTGCGCGGACGCCGACAAATACCAGACCGTCGCGCAGATCGACCGGCCCGAGACGCGCGTGATCGTGAACCCGGGCGGCACCAACGAGCGTTTCGCGAAGCAGTTCTTCACGCATGCGAACCTGACCGTCTATCCGGACAACGTGACGATCTTCAAGCAGATCCTCGCGGGCAAGGCCGACGTGATGGTGACGGACGCGTCCGAGACGCAGCTGCAGCAAAAGCTGAATCCGGGGCTGTGCTCGGTGCATCCGGACAAGCCGTTCCAGTTCGGCGAGAAGGCGTACATGGTGCCGCGCGGCGATGTCGCGTTCCAGCAGTACGTCGACCAGTGGCTGCATCTCGCGCTGTCGACCGGCGAATACCAGGCGATTTCGGACAAATGGCTGAAGTGAGCGCGCCCGCGCGCGGCGGCCGATAACGGGCCTCGACCCCGCGGCCGCTGCCTCCCGAATGCGCGGCATGGCGGCGGCAAACCTGCCGCCGTTACACGTCGCCGTCGTGCCGAAGCGCTCCGCGATCGCGGCAAAACCATTTGAATCGGCCGTTCGGCCGACTTCCGCGCATTCCAATCACGTTTCAAAATCTTTCTGACGAATGAATCGTCATAGGCGGTATCGGTCATGCCACGCACTTTCTCGCGTGAAAATCGGCAATTCATCGCGCCCGATACGCATGAAAAACGCATCGCGCGCATGCGCTGAAAACGCTGCGGAAAATATGGGTAAAAATGACCTTTTTCAGGACCCCGAAAACAGAAAAAAATCCCGCCAAGCCTTATCTGGCGGGCGTTACAACCTGAAACACTTTGTTACCGCGACGGGTCATTAATTCGCCCACAATGGCCTCAACGGTTTCAACACGGATGCGGTCTCGTGTGCCAAGTGTGAGCGGACGCGAAGCGCTGCGAGCCAGTCGGTCACGTACCGAAGCCCTTCCGAGGGGCATCCCTGTTGGAGTCGTTTCCGGCCCCCCGCCGGATTCGGTTTCATCTTTGGTCTCCTCGCGCTAACCCCGTAGCGTGTGGTTTTTAGCGGGCTAATAAGCCCGCTTTTTTTCGTCCATAGAAAGCGTAGCGACCTGCATGGGGCAGCCCGCAGGCCGCCACGTTTTTTCCCGCCGCCGCACCGCGTCAAGCGGTCTTCTGCACGTCGAGTTTCAGTTCCTCGATCATCCGGTCGCGCATCACGAACTTCTGCACCTTGCCCGTCACCGTCATCGGCAGCTCGTCGACGAAGCGGATGTAGCGCGGAATCTTGTAATGCGCGATCTGCCCGGTGCAGAACGCACGCACGTCGTCCTCGGTCATCTGCTCGTCCGCGCGCAGCACGATCCACGCACACAGCTCCTCGCCGTATTTCGCATCGGGCACGCCGAAGACCTGCGCGCTCTGGATCTTCGGATGCCGAAACAAGAACTCCTCGATCTCGCGCGGATAGACGTTCTCACCGCCGCGGATCACCATGTCCTTCAGGCGGCCGACGATGTTGCAGTAACCGTCCGCGTCGAGCGTCGCGAGGTCGCCCGTGTGCATCCACCCGTCGACCAGCACCTCGCGCGTCTTCGCGTCGTCGGCCCAGTAGCCGAGCATCACCGAATAGCCCTTCGTGCACAGCTCGCCCGTTGCGCCGACCGGCACGATGTCGCCGCTCGCATCGACGATCTTCACTTCCAGGTGCGGCTGGATGCGGCCGACCGTCGTCGTGCGCTTCTCGAGCGGATCGTCGGTCGAACTCTGGAACGACACGGGGCTCGTCTCCGTCATCCCGTATGCGATCGTGATCTCCGACAGGTGCATCTGCGACACGACGCGCTTCATCGTCTCGATCGGGCACGGCGAGCCGGCCATGATCCCAGTGCGCAGCGTCGACAGGTCGAACGTCGGGAACGCCGGATGATCGAGCTCCGCGATGAACATCGTCGGCACGCCGTGCAGCGCGGTGCAGCGCTCGCCGGCCACGGCCGCGAGCGTCGCGACCGGGTCGAACGCCTCGCCCGGGAACACCATCGCCGCGCCCTTCGACACGCATGCGAGCACGGCCAGCACCATCCCGAAGCAGTGGTACAGCGGCACGGGAATGCACAGCGTGTCCTGCTCGGTGAAGCGCATCGCGGTCGCGATCGAGCGCCCGTTGTTGACGACGTTGCGATGCGTGAGCGTCGCGCCCTTCGGGCTGCCCGTCGTGCCGCTCGTGAACTGGATATTGATCGGGTCGTTGGCCGTGAGCGACGCGCCGATCGCATCGAGCAACGCGGGATCGACCGCCTGGCGGCCGCGCGTCATCACGTCCGCGAAGCGGAACATGCCGGCCGGCGCGACGTCGCCCATCGACACGACCGTGCGCAGGCTCGGCACGCGTGCCGCATGCAGGTCGCCCGGCGTCGCGGTCGCGAGCTCCGGCGCGATGGTCTGCAGCATCTCGACATAGGCCGACGACTTGAAGCGCTCGGCCGAGATCACGGCCTTGCAGCCGACCTTGTTCAGCGCGTATTCGAGCTCCGCGAGCCGGTAGGCCGGATTCAGGTTGACGAGCACCGCGCCGATCCGCGCGGTCGCGAACTGCGTGAGCAGCCATTCGCTGCGGTTCGGCGACCAGATACCGACGCGGTCGCCCTTCACGATGCCGAGCGCGGCCAGGCCGGCCGCGAGCACGTCGACCTCGTTCGCGAACTCGCGCCAGGTCCAGCGCACCTGCTGCTCGCGGAACACGACGGCCGGACGATCGGGAAAGCGGCCCGCCGTGTCGAGCAGGAACCGGCCGATCGTCGCTTCGGACAGCGGCACGTCGGTCGCGCCGCGCACGTACGACAAGCCGTTCTCGGGCGCGATCAGCGCCTCCTTGCCAAGGTCTGCTGCCATCGATGTCTCCGTCCGTTTTGTCTGATCGGCCCGCGCGCGCCGGCTGTGCACGCCTGCTGCGCGCGCCTCCGCCGCAATGATCGCAACGGGCGGCCTCATCGCGGATGATGCCGCGCTCCGCTGACGACACTCTGACATCGAATCGCGGCGGACGGGTGAAATAGCACGACCGGACGGAATGATCCGACCCGTAAAACGCAGACGAAAAAAAAGCAGCCCGAAGGCTGCTTTCTTTCGCGGGATACGCGGCGCGGCTCAGTGCCGGCTGCGGATCTTCGCCAGACGCTGGATCGCTTCGAGCTGCGCCATCGCGGTCGCGAGCTCGGATTGCGCCTTTGCGAGGTCGAGATCCGACTTCGCGTTCTGCAGCGTTTCCTCGGCACGCTTGCGTGCTTCCTCGGCTTTCGCCGCGTCGAGGTCCTTGCCGCGGATCGCGGTATCGGCGAGCACCGTCACGGCGCCCGGCTGCACTTCGAGAATGCCGCCCGCGACGAACACGAATTCGTCGTTGCCGCCCTCGACTTCGATGCGCACCGCACCCGGACGAATCCGCGTGATCAGCGGCGTGTGGCCCGGCAGAATACCCAGCTCACCCGTTTCGCCCGGCAGCGCGACGAATTTCGCCTCGCCCGAGAAGATCTGCTCTTCCGCGCTGACGACGTCTACTTTGATGGTTGCCATATCGACTCCGATCTCATCCACAGGTTGAGCGTATTGCGGCCGGCGCGGGCGGCCGGATAAGTCATCGCTGACTCATTGCTCCGGCCGGCACACGCCGGCTTGCGACTCACTCAAGCCTTTACTGGATCTTCTTGGCCTTCTCGAAGGCTTCGTCGATCGTGCCGACCATGTAGAACGCCTGTTCCGGCAGGTGGTCGCACTCGCCGTCGACGATCATCTTGAAGCCACGGATCGTTTCCTTCAGCGGCACGTACTTGCCCGGCGAGCCCGTGAACACTTCAGCAACGTGGAACGGCTGCGACAGGAAACGCTGGATCTTACGTGCACGTGCGACCGACAGCTTGTCTTCCGGCGACAGTTCGTCCATGCCCAGAATCGCGATGATGTCGCGCAGTTCCTTGTAGCGCTGCAGCGTCTGCTGAACGCGACGCGTGATCGAGTAGTGCTCTTCACCGATCACGTTCGGGTCGATCTGGCGCGACGTCGAGTCGAGCGGGTCGACCGCCGGGTAGATACCCAGCGAAGCGATGTCACGCGACAGAACGACGGTTGCATCCAGGTGGCCGAAGGTCGTAGCCGGCGACGGGTCGGTCAAGTCGTCCGCAGGGACGTACACGGCCTGGACCGACGTAATCGAGCCCTTCTTGGTCGACGTGATGCGCTCTTGCAGCTTGCCCATTTCTTCAGCCAGCGTCGGCTGATAGCCCACTGCCGACGGCATACGGCCGAGCAGTGCCGACACTTCGGTACCGGCCAGCGTGAAACGGTAGATGTTGTCGACGAAGAACAGCACGTCGAGGCCTTCGTCACGGAAGTGCTCGGCCATCGTCAGGCCGGTCAGCGCGACGCGCAGACGGTTGCCCGGCGGCTCGTTCATCTGGCCGTACACCAGCGCGACCTTGTCGAGAACGTTCGAGTCCTTCATTTCGTGGTAGAAGTCGTTCCCTTCACGGGTACGCTCGCCCACGCCCGCGAACACGGAGTAACCGCCGTGTTCCTTCGCGATGTTGTTGATGAGCTCCATCATGTTGACGGTCTTGCCCACGCCGGCACCGCCGAACAGGCCAACCTTGCCGCCCTTCGCGAACGGGCAGATCAGGTCGATGACCTTGATACCCGTTTCGAGCAGTTCGGTCGACGGCGACAGTTCGTCGAACGCCGGAGCCTTCTGGTGGATCGAACGCGTCACGTCGCTTTCGATCGGGCCAGCTTCATCGATCGGACGGCCGAGGACGTCCATGATCCGGCCGAGGGTCGGCTTGCCGACCGGCACCGAGATCGGCTTTGCCGTGTTCTTCACGGTCAGGCCGCGGCGCAGGCCGTCGGATGCACCCAGACAAATGGTACGGACCACGCCGTCGCCCAGCTGCTGCTGGACTTCGAGCGTCAGTTCCGAGCCATCGAGAATAAGCGCGTCGTAGATCTTCGGCATGCTGTCGCGCGGGAATTCCACGTCGATAACGGCGCCGATGCACTGTACGATCTTGCCTTCTACCAAAGCAGCAGTACTCATCGCTTTTCCTTTAAATACCTGATTCTTTACTCGCGCAAAGGCGCAGTTGTCGTCCCGGGCGCGCGCTTAAACAGCGGCTGCGCCGCCGACGATCTCCGACAGTTCTTTCGTGATCGCGGCCTGACGGCTCTTGTTGTACACGAGCTGCAGTTCGCTGATCACCGTCTTCGCGTTGTCGGACGCGGCCTTCATCGCGACCATGCGCGCCGATTGCTCGGACGCCATGTTTTCCGCGACGGCCTGGTACACCAGCGCCTCGACGTAACGCACGAGCAGTTCGTCGACGACTGCCTGCGCGTCCGGCTCGTAGATGTAATCCCACGACGTGGCCGGCGTACCGTCATCGGCTTCGAAGTGTTCCGACGACAGCGGCAGCAGCTGCTCGATCACGGCTTCCTGCTTCATCGTGTTGACGAAGCGCGTGTAAGCGATATAAACCGCCGACAGCTTGCCTTCCGAGTACAGATCGAGCTGCGTCTTCACGGCGCCGATCAGCTTGTCCAGATGCGGGGTGTCGCCGAGGTGCACGACCTGCGACATCACCTTCGCGCCGAAGCGGTTCAGGAACCCGAGGCCCTTGCTACCGATCGCGGTGGCTTCGACCTTCTGGCCCTTCTCTTCCAGCTCCTTGAACTTCTGAACCGTCGCACGCAGCACGTTGGTGTTCAAACCGCCGCACAGACCCTTGTCCGTCGTGACGAGAATGACACCAGCCGTGTTCGCGCCGTCGTTTGCCACCATGAACGGGTGGCGGTACTCGGGGTTCGCGCGGCTCATGTGCGCGGCGATGGCACGGACCTTGTCTGCATACGGACGAGCGGCGCGCATGCGTTCCTGCGCGCGACGCATCTTCGATGCAGCCACCATCTCCATCGCCTTCGTGATCTTGCGCGTGTTCTGCACGCTCTTGATCTTGCCGCGAATTTCCTTCATTCCAGCCATAGCTTGCTCCTTGACCGAAGCGGCGCGGGTGCTCGGCACCCGCGCGGCCTCAGTGTGTCACTCGCGGATCAATAGGCACCGGACTTCTTGAAGGATTCGATCGCCGAGCGCAGTGCGCCTTCGTCGTCCTTCGAGAGATCCTTGGTGTCTTCGATGCGCTTGATGAGGTCAGCGTGGCTGGTCTTCAGGTTTTCGCGCAGGCCCTTCTCGAACGACAGCACTTGCTTGACGTCGAGGTCGTCGAGGTAGCCGTTGTTCGCGGCGTACAGCGACACGGCCAGTTCCCAGACCTGCAGCGGCTGGTACTGCGGCTGCTTCAGCAGTTCCGTCACGCGGCGGCCGCGCTCGAGCTGCTTGCGGGTCGCTTCGTCGAGGTCCGATGCGAACTGCGCGAATGCAGCCAGTTCACGGTACTGCGCGAGGTCGGTACGGATACCGCCCGACAGCTTCTTCACGACCTTCGTCTGAGCGGCGCCACCAACGCGCGACACCGACACGCCGGCGTTGATTGCCGGGCGGATGCCTGCGTTGAACAGGTCGGTTTCCAGGAAGATCTGGCCGTCGGTAATCGAGATCACGTTCGTCGGAACGAACGCGGTCACGTCGCCAGCCTGCGTTTCGATGACCGGCAGTGCCGTCAGCGAACCGCTCTTGCCCTTCACTTCACCGTTCGTGAACTTCTCGACGTACTCTTCCGACACGCGAGCCGCACGCTCCAGCAGACGCGAGTGCAGATAGAACACGTCGCCCGGGTACGCTTCACGGCCCGGCGGACGGCGCAGCAGCAGCGAGATCTGACGGTATGCCCAGGCTTGCTTGGTCAAGTCGTCATAGATGATCAGCGCGTCTTGGCCACGGTCGCGGAAGTATTCGCCCATCGTGCAGCCGGCGTACGGTGCGAGGTACTGCATCGCAGCCGAATCCGATGCCGAAGCAGCGACGACGATCGTGTATTCCATCGCGCCCGTTTCTTCGAGCTTGCGAACCACGTTCATGATCGACGAAGCCTTCTGGCCGATCGCGACGTAGATACAGATCAGGTCCTTGCCCTTCTGGTTGATGATCGCGTCGAGCGCCACCGCGGTCTTGCCGCACTGACGGTCGCCGATGATCAGCTCACGCTGGCCACGGCCGATCGGCACCATCGCGTCGATCGACTTGATGCCCGTCTGCACCGGCTGCGACACCGACTTACGCCAGATCACGCCCGGGGCGATCTTTTCGATCGCGTCGGTCAGCTTCGCGTTGACCGGGCCCTTGCCGTCGATCGGGTTGCCGAGCGCATCGACCACGCGGCCGACGAGTTCCGGGCCAACCGGGACTTCGAGAATGCGGCCCGTCGTCTTGACGATGTCGCCTTCCGAGATGTGTTCGTATTCGCCGAGAATCACCGCGCCGACCGAGTCGCGCTCGAGGTTCAGCGCGAGACCGAACGTGTTGCCCGGAAACTCGAGCATTTCGCCCTGCATCACGTCCGACAGGCCGTGGATACGCACGATACCGTCGGTCACGGAGATCACGGTGCCCTGGTTGCGAACGTCTGCGCTCGCTTCAAGGCCCTGGATCCGGCTCTTGATCAGCTCGCTGATCTCAGAGGGATTGAGTTGCATTATTCGCTCCTGATAGTCAATTCTGTTGCGTGCCGGCGTGGCGCTCAGGCGGTCAAGGCAGCCTGCATCGATGCGAGGCGCGCGCGAACCGAGGTGTCGAGCACTTCGTCGCCGACCGTCACGCGCACGCCGCCGATCAGCGACGAATCGACTTCGACCGTCGGTTTCAGCTTGCGCTTGAACTTGCGTTCGAGGCCCGAGACGAGGCTTTCGAGATCCGAGCCGTTCAGCGGGAACGCGCTCACGATCTCGGCGTCGGCTGCGCCTTCACGTTCGTTCTTGAGCGCCTCGAACTGCTCGGCAATTTCCGGCAGCAGCGCGATGCGATGATTGTCGACCAGCATCTGCACGAAGTTCTTCGCTTCGGCGCCGGCCGCGAGCGGCGACTTCACCGCAGCAAGCAGCAACTCGGCTACTTGCGTGCGCGTCACCTTCGGGCTCGACGCGACCGACAGTACTTCCGGCAGACGCGCAACCTGGGCCAGCTCTTGCACGAGCGTGGACCAGGCGGCGATGTCACCGCCCTCGGCCACGCGGAACAGCGCTTCTGCGTAAGGGCGGGCGATGGTTGCAAGTTCGGCCATGATCAGAGCTCGGCTTTCAGTTGATTCAGCAGTTGGGCGTGGGCCGTTTGATCGACTTCGCGCTTCAGGATCTGCTCGGCGCCCTTCACGGCCAGCGAGGCGACTTCGCCACGCAGCGCTTCGCGCGCCTTCACGATTTGCTGTTCTGCTTCCGCCTTCGCCTGAGCGACGATGCGGGCGGCTTCAGCCTGGGCGTTGGCCTTGATTTCCTCGGCGACCGCCTGGGCACGCTTTTCAGCGTCGGCGATGCGCTGCTGGCCGTCATTGCGGGCCTGCGCGAGTTCCTGGTCCACGCGCTTGTGCGCTGCGTCGAGTTCCGCCTTGCCCTTCTCCGCGGCGGCGAGGCCGTCGGCGATCTTCTTCGAACGTTCGTCGAGGGCGTTGATCAACGGCGGCCACACGAATTTCATCGTGAACCACGCGAGGACCAGGAACACGACCATTTGCGCAAACAGAGTTGCGTTGAGATTCACGGTGTTTCCTTATCTGCTATTCCGGAAAAATGAAACGGTAAGGCGCTCATCGAGTTGCATTCGATCAGCGCCCCAAGTCTCCGTTCCGCCCTGCGCCGGCTTGCGCCGGACGCATATTTCCGAGGAACCTTAGCCTGCGACGAGCTTCGACAGGAGCGGGTTCGCGAACGCGAACAGCATTGCGACACCCACGCCGATCAGGAATGCAGCGTCGATCAGACCAGCCAGCAGGAACATCTTCGTTTGCAGCGGGTTGATGAGTTCCGGCTGACGTGCGCAGGCTTCGATGTACTTGCCACCCATCAGCGCGATACCGATACAGGCGCCGATTGCACCCAGGCCGATGATGATGCCGATACCGATGGCGGTCAGACCCTGGATGTTGGCGATGTAAGCTTGCATGATCACTCCTTTGTGAAAAGACTTGGAACTGAGATTTAAAAAACTAAAACGGAAACTCTTTCTTGCACGCCGCGCTTAGTGCTTGTCGTGCGCCTGGCCGAGATACACCAGCGTCAGCATCATGAAAATGAATGCCTGCAACAGAACAATCAGGATGTGGAAGATTGCCCAGACGCTACCCGCGATCACATGGCCAACGAAGCCGAGGAACGTTGCGTCGCCACCGAAGCTCCACATGCTGCCGAGCAGGGCGATCAACAGGAACAACAGCTCACCCGCGTACATGTTGCCGAACAGCCGCATACCGAGAGAGACGGTCTTCGCGAGATATTCGACAATGTTGAGCGCGAGGTTCGGGATCCACAGCAGCGGGTGCGCGCCGAACGGTGCCGACAGCAGCTCGTGCACGAAGCCGCCCGCGCCCTTGATCTTGATGCTGTAGTAGATCATCAGGACGAACACGCCGAGCGCGATGCCGAGCGTGCCGTTCAGGTCGGCCGTCGGGACGATGCGATGGTGGGAAATCACGTCCGACAGACCGAGCAGGCCGATCACGCGGCCCGGCAGGTCGACCGGGAGGAAGTCGAGGGAGTTCATCAGCGCGACCCACACGAACACCGTGAGGGCGAGCGGCGCGATGAAGGTACGATTGCCGTGGACGATGGCCTTCGACTGGTCTTCGACCATTTCGACGAGCATCTCGATGGCGCACTGGAAACGGCCCGGCACGCCCGACGTCGCCTTGCGGGCGGCCAGACGCAGCAGGAGGATCGTCACGATGCCGCACACGATCGACCAGAACAGCGTGTCGAGATTCCAGACGTGGATGTCGAAAATCGACGTCTGATGCGAGGTGGAGAAATTCTGCAAGTGGTGCGCAATGTACTCGGACGGATCCGGACCGCGCGTGCCTTCGCTAGCTGCCATATCGTTAATGCCACCCAAATTGTCGAAAATCGTTTTGCCCGTTCCGCAACACGCTATTGCGGGAACGGGCCGGTGCGGTTCGTTGTCGAAACCGCACGCTGCTTGTTCCTTACCGCCAGGCCAGCGCGATCCAGTACGTCTTCAGCACGACGAGGTACGTGACGAGGAACGGCACCCAGTGCACGCCCGCCCAGCCGAACGCCACTGCAGTGAACATCCCGATCGTCAGAGCAAGCTTCAGGGCTTCGCCCATCACCCAGCTCATCACGGTGGCCGAGCCACCTGCCTTCAGTCGTGCCACGAATACCGCACTGGGCACCCAGCCGATCGCTCCGCCCAGAAACGCGGATTGCGCAGCGGCGCCCGGCGACTTCGAAAACAGCCACCACGCCAGCGTTGCAACCAGGGACAGGACCACTTGCGCGAACACCACCTTGTAGGGGGTCACGCGCGAGGGCTTGCTCACGTCCGGACCGAACAGCCTCTCGGCCTCTGTCCGTGTAAGCGGAACGATGTTGTTATCTTGCTGCTCGACATCCCAGTCGTCGGATTCGCGCCACTCGCCGGCCGCCGAAGCGGGGCGTTGCGTGCGCTGATCATCGTGCCTGTCGTCCGGCGCCTGACCCGCCATCGCAATCTTCCGCAAAGTCCTTGAACCCGACCCCAAGCTTTCTGAAAGCTTTCAGGGGTGCCTAGCTAACAAATCCGGGCGATTGTAAGCGATAGTTGCAAGTGATTCAAGGCTTTAGACGCGACAAAAACCTGCATAAAACGACGCCTCATCATGTGAAAAAACACCCGATTCGACGACGTACGATGACAGTTGTAAGGTCGCTTTTTTGCACCGGTATTTCTTGCGCGAAAAATGCCGGCGACAGGGGGGAATGACGGGAAAACGATGCCCGATACGGGCCCGGACGGAGCGGCGCGATCACCACGGGGAAGGTGCGGCAAAGCAACCGCGCGGAATGACTCGGCGCGACGGACTGAACACGCGATACGCCGCGGCCGATCGACCGCGCGCAACGTGCGAATTTCGGCCGGACGCTCACGCATCGATCCGTCCAATCAGTTGTCGCGCCACCACAGATGTTCGACTGTGGGTTGCAGCACTTATCAACAGCCTGTAGCCACTGCGAACGCTGTGCGCCCTCTCCGTCGCGGGAATCGCGCACCTGTGCCGCGCACCCCCGCCTTGCTCAACCGTGAACGAGCAGCCACGCGCCGAGTACCGCGCTCACGAGCGCGAACGGAATCGACACCAGATGAAACGGCAGCCACATGCGCGGCTCCTTCGCGAGACGCACCGCGATCAGGTTCGCGAGCGAGCCGATCGCGAAACCGAAACCGCCGACCGATACGCCGAATGCGAGCGCACGCCAGTCGTGCGTGAATTCCGACAGCAGGATCGCGGCCGGCACATTGCTGATGACCTGTGACAGCAGCGCGCCGGCGGCATAGACGCGCAGCGGCGAATCGAGTTGCGCATGCGCGATCATGTCGTGCACGACGGGCAGCGCAGCCGCCGTGCGCAGCACGACGAACATCAGGACGAAGATCAGCAGCAGCAGCCAGTCGATCTTCAGGACTGCGTCACGTTTGACGGCGAGCAGCACGATGGCGACGCCGACAAGGCCGGGCAGCGGATGGTGCGCATCGGCGAGCAACACGAACGCGGCGAACAGCACCGCCGCGATCAGCGCGTGCATGCGTTGTACGGGGAATGCGTCGGCGTCGCCCGACAGGTCGAGCGGCTTCGCGCGAAACACGCATGCGGTAAGCACGAGCAGCAGCGCCATCAGCGCAAGTGCGAGCGGCCCGAGCGTGACCACGAAACGCCCGAACGACACGCCGCTCAATTGCCACAGGAACAGATTCTGGGGGTTGCCGAGCGGTGTCGCGACGGACCCCGCGTTGACGGCCAGTGCGACAACGATCACGAGACGACGGAACGGCAGCGGCGTCAGCGCACGCAGCGACACCATCAACGGCACGACGACGAACAGCGCGACGTCGTTGGTGAGCCACATCGACAGCACCGCGGCGAACCCGACGAGCAGCATCGCGAGCCCGCGCTCGGAATGCACGTGATGAACGATGCGGTGCGCGAGCCACATCAGGCAGCCGGACAGCTCGAGCGCCTTGGTCAGCATCAGCAGGCCCGCGAGCGTCGCGACGGTCTGCCAGTCGACGCGACCGGCAAGCACCCCAAATGGTTGCGGACGCACCCATTGCAGCACGATCAGGCCGAGCGCAAGCACCGACAGAACCGGTTCCTGCGCAAGCCAGCCGAGCCACCGGCGCGGCGCCGATGCACCCGTCTCCTCCATCGGCGGCCCGTTACTCTTCAGTTGCGACGTTGCCGCGCAGCCGCGCGAGAATGCCTTCGAGCGCGTCGAGGTTGCCGAAGTCGATCAACACCTGCCCGCGTCCGCGGCGGCCGAGCTTGATCTTCACGGTCGACGCGAGCAGGTCAGACAACTCCTCCTCGAGACGGCGCGTATCGCGGCCGCCATCGTCTTTCGCGCGCGCCTTCACGGCCGGCGCTTCCTTCGTCGTGTGCGACACCAGCTTCTCGGTCTCGCGCACCGACATGCGCTTGTTGACGACCTGATGCGCGAGCGTGATCTGCGTTGCCGCATCGACGGCGAGCAGCGCACGCGCGTGGCCCATGTCGAGATCGCCGGCCAGCAGCATCGTCTGCACCGGCGACGCGAGGTTCAGCAGGCGCAGCAGGTTCGACACCGCGCTGCGCGAACGGCCGACCGATTCGGCCGCCTGTTCGTGCGTGAAACCGAATTCGTCGAGCAGGCGCTGGATACCGTGCGCTTCTTCAAGCGGGTTCAGGTCCTCGCGCTGGATGTTCTCGATCAGCGCCATCGCGGCGGCGGCCTGATCGGATACGTCCTTCACGAGTACCGGCACTTCATCGAGGCCGGCCAGGCGCGCTGCACGGAAACGCCGCTCGCCCGCGATGATCTCGTATTTGTCTGATGAAATGGGCCGAACCAGGATCGGCTGCATCACGCCCTGCGCGCGAATGCTCGCCGCGAGCTCCTGCAGGCTGCCCTCGTCCATCCGCGTCCGCGGCTGGTACTTGCCGGCCTGCAGCTTGCCGAGCGCGAGCGTGTTCGGTGCCCCTTCGATCTTCACCGCTTCGGTGATATCGGCACTGCCGCCGAGCAGCGCTTCGAGGCCACGTCCCAAGCCCTTCTTCTTTGGTACCGCGTTCATGTCTTTCTTCCTCGCTTCGCTCATGTCCGGATCACGACACCTCGAACGCGCGCACGCGTTCAATCATCTCGGCACCGAACTGGAGATACGCTTGCGCACCGCGCGAGTTGCGGTCGAACACGACGCCCGGCAACCCGTAGCTCGGCGCTTCCGCCAGGCGCACGTTGCGCGGAATCACCGCATCGAACACCTTGTCGCCGAAGTGCGCTTTCAGTTGATCGGAGACTTGCTGCTGCAGCGTGATGCGCGGGTCGAACATCACGCGCAGCAAGCCGATGATCTTCAGGTCGCGGTTCATGTTCGCGTGAACCTGCTTGATCGTGTTGACGAGGTCCGACAACCCCTCCAGCGCGAAGTACTCGCATTGCATCGGGATCACGACGCCATGTGCCGCGCACAGCCCGTTCAGCGTCAGCAGCGACAGCGTCGGCGGGCAATCGATCAGCACGAAATCGTAGTCGTCGGCCACGCGCTCGAGCGCGGCCTTCAGACGGCGCTCGCGGTTGTCGATGCTGATCAGTTCGATCTCGGCACCGGACAGCTCGCGGTTCGCGGGCAGCACGTCGTAGGTGACGCCGTCCGGGCGGATGCGCGCGTCGGTCACCGACACGCCGTCGACCAGTACCTCGTACACGGTCGCTTCGCAGGCGGCCTTGTCGATCCCGCTGCCCATCGTCGCGTTGCCCTGCGGGTCGAGATCGATCAGCAGGACTCGTTGCTCCTGCGCTGCAAGGCTTGCGGCGAGATTGACCGATGTCGTCGTCTTGCCGACGCCCCCCTTCTGGTTCGCAACGCAGAAGATCTTTGCCATCGTTGGTGTGTTCCCTTTACCTTCAAACAAACGGCACGCTACCGCGTGCCTTCAATTCGCGTCGTCGACGGCCACTTCGAACAGATGCCGCTCGGCATCGAGCATCGGCACCGCCAGCCGTATCGTCTGCTTCACGCGGCTGCCTTCCGGCAAGCGCGCAATTTCGTCATCCGGGTGCACGCCTTTCATTGCCCAGATCGATCCGCCCGGCGCAACCAGATGTCGAGCAAGTTTAACGAAGTCGGATAGATCCGCGAAAGCGCGGGATACGATCATGTCGAATTTTTCCGGCACTTCGATACCCGGCTGCAGCGATTCGACCCGGCCGGTGACCACCGACAGGTTCGCCAGCTTCAGCTCCGCGCGCATCTGCGTCTGGAATGCAGACTTCTTCTGCACGATATCGTTCAGCGTGACCAGCCAGTCCGGCTCGACGATCGCCAGCACGATGCCGGGCAGCCCGCCGCCCGAGCCGACGTCGAGCACACGCGCCGACGCACGGCCGCGCAGATGCGGGACGATCGAAAGCGAATCGAGGATGTGCTGGATCAGCATCTGCTTCGGGTCGCGAATCGCGGTCAGGTTGTAGACCGCGTTCCACTTGCCGAGCAGTGCGACGTAGTCGAGCAGCTGGTTGCGTTGTGTATCCGTCAACGTGAGGTCGAGCGCCGTCGTGCCTTCGACGAGCATCTGTTCCAGTACGTCCCGATTAACCGCCGGCGCGCGACGCGCCGTCATTGTTGCGTCGGGACGGCACCGCCCCCCTGCTCCGTTGCCTCGGCGGCAGTACCATTCCGGCGGCCCAGGCCGCGGCGCTTCAGGTGCACCATCAACAGCGAGATCGCCGCCGGCGTGACGCCCGAGATACGCGACGCCTGCCCGATCGTTTCCGGCCGGAACTCGTTGAGCTTCTGGCTCACTTCGAACGACAGCCCGCGCACTTCACGGTAATCGATCCCGTCCGGCAAACGCGTGTTCTCGTTCGCATCGTTGCGCTCGATCTCGGATGCCTGACGCTCGATATAGCCCTGATACTTGATACCGATCTCGACCTGCTCCTTGATCTGCTCGAGCAGCACGGGATCGTCGGCCAGCGGTTCCGCAGGGCCGCATTCGCCGCCCTTCAGGCCGCACACGCCGTCGTAGCTGATACCCGGGCGGCGCAGCAGATCGGCGAGGCTGTATTCGTGATCGATGGCCTTGCCCAGCAGCGCAGTCGCCTCTTCCGGCGGCAGCGTCTTCGGCGTGACCCACGTCGACTTCAGGCGTTCGGTTTCACGTGAAACAGCGTCGCGCTTCCGGCTGAATGCGTCCCAGCGCGCGTCGTCCACGAGCCCCAGCTCGCGACCGATCTCGGTCAGGCGCATGTCGGCATTGTCTTCACGCAGGCTCAGGCGATACTCGGCGCGGCTCGTGAACATCCGGTACGGCTCGGCCACACCACGCGTCACGAGATCGTCGACCAGCACGCCCAGGTAGGCTTGGTCGCGGCGCGGGCACCATGCGTCCCTCTCCTGCACGTAGCGGCCCGCGTTGAGGCCGGCCAGCAGGCCCTGCGCTGCCGCTTCTTCGTAGCCGGTCGTGCCGTTGATCTGGCCCGCAAAGAACAGCCCGCTGATCGCCTTCGTTTCGAGCGACGCCTTCAACGCGCGCGGGTCGAAGTAGTCGTACTCGATCGCGTAGCCGGGGCGCAGGATGTGCGCATTCTCGAGGCCGCGCATCGAGTGCACGAGCTCGAGCTGGACGTCGAACGGCAGGCTCGTCGAGATCCCGTTCGGGTAGAACTCGTTGGTCGTCAGCCCTTCCGGCTCGAGGAAGATCTGGTGCGATTCCTTCGATGCGAACCGGTGGATCTTGTCCTCGATCGACGGACAATAGCGCGGCCCGACGCCTTCGATCACGCCTGTATACATAGGCGAACGGTCGAGGCCGCCGCGAATGATGTCGTGGGTGCGCTCGTTCGTGTGCGTGACCCAGCACGGCAGCTGCTGCGGATGCTGTTCCGCGCGCCCCAGGAACGAGAACACCGGGATCGGATCGAGGTCGCCCGGCTGCTCGTCGAGCTGCGAGAAGTCGATCGTCCGGCCGTCGATACGCGGCGGTGTACCGGTCTTCAGGCGGCCCTGCGGCAGCTTCAGCTCCTTCAGGCGCGACGACAGCGACACGGCCGCCGGATCGCCCGCACGGCCGCCCGTGTAGTTGTTCAGGCCGACGTGGATCTTGCCGTCGAGGAACGTGCCGGCGGTCAGCACGACCGCGCGGGAGCGGAAGCGGATGCCGATCTGCGTAACGGCGCCCACCACGCGGTCGCCTTCGACCATCAGGTCGTCGACGGCCTGCTGGAACAGCCAGAGGTTCGGCTGGTTCTCGAGCCGATGGCGGATCGCAGCCTTGTACAGGATGCGGTCGGCCTGTGCACGCGTCGCCCGCACGGCCGGGCCCTTCGACGAATTGAGGATCCGGAACTGAATACCGCTCTCGTCCGCGGCCGCGGCCATTGCGCCGCCCAGCGCGTCGACTTCCTTGACCAGATGGCCCTTGCCAATGCCGCCGATCGACGGATTGCAGCTCATCTGCCCGAGCGTTTCGATGTTGTGAGTCAGCAGCAGCGTCTTCGCGCCCATACGGGCAGACGCCAGCGCGGCTTCCGTGCCGGCATGACCGCCACCGACGACGATGACGTCAAATTCTGTGGGAAAAAGCATGGTGGATTCCGCACGCAGAGCTGCGCACGAACCTATCAGAGAAATGTATGGGCCGAATTATAGCGGGTTCGCTTTTCACCCGAATGCCGTCCGAATGGTAGGGTCTGTGCATTTCGTCGTTTTTTCGGCTGTGGACGGGTGAATCCGGGTTGTCGGAGCCGCTCCAGCAATGGCTGTGGGCGGTCCGCCGCACATCGTTGGGTCTGTGCAAAAACTTGGCCATGAGGAATTAGTAATCCGCTCGATGTCTGTGGCCGGCGCGACAAAACGAACGCGACACGCTGTGCCCACCCTCCTCCTCACAGCATTTCTGCCGGTTGCCCCAATACTTGTCCACCGAGGGTTCGATACATCATCGGCCTGTGGAACAAGCCGCCTCAGCACAGATCTTCCGACTGTTCCCTCGCCACTTATCCTCACACCTGAGGCCATCAAGACTTCACCGCAAACAAAAACGGCGTGTTTCACGTGAAACACGCCGCTCGTTTCCCGCCAACTGCCCAACCATCAAGCCGTTTTCTTCGCCAGCCCAAGGTACGTTTCGATCACGCGCGGATTCTGCGCGAGCTCGGCAGCCGGCCCCTCCAGCGCAAACTCACCGGTCTCCAGCACGTAGCCGTAGTCCGAAATCTGCAACGCAGCCCGCGCGTTCTGTTCGATCAGCAGCGTCGCCACGCCCGTACCACGCAACGCGCTGATGATACGAAAGATCTCCTTCACGATCAGCGGCGCGAGCCCGAGGCTCGGCTCATCGAGCATCAGCAGGTCGGGCTTGCCCATCAGCGCGCGACCGACCGCAAGCATCTGCCGCTCGCCGCCGGACAGCGTGCCGGCCGCCTGCTTACGGCGCTCCTTCAGCCGCGGAAACAGCGCAAACACGTGATCAAGCTGGTCGAGGAAGTTCGATTCCCCCGCCTGCTTGCGGCGATACGCACCCAGCACGAGGTTGTCCTCGACCGTCATCGTGCTGAACAGCTCACGCTTTTCCGGTACGAGGCACATCCCGCGCGCGACACGCTGCTCGACCGGCAATGCGCCAATGTCCTTGCCGCGATATACGACCGCACCCGATGCATGCCCCGTTACCGGCAGCGCGCCCATGATCGCGTTCAGCAGCGTCGACTTGCCCGCGCCGTTCGGGCCGATCACGCTGACGATCTGCCCGGCGCCGACCTTGATCGCCGCGCCGTGCAGCGCCTCCACCTTCCCGTACCGCACCGCCAGCTCGCGCACTTCGAGAATCGGCATCGTCGTGTCCGTCATCACTCCACCCCGCCCAGATACGCCTCGAGCACGGCCGGATCCTGCTGCACATCCTGCGGCAGCCCTTCCGCGATCCGCGTGCCGAACTCCATCACCACCAGCCGGTCGGTGAGATTCATCACGAAATCCATGTCATGTTCCACGAGCAACACGCTCATGCCTTCCGCTTTCAGCCGCCGCAATAGGTCGGCGAGCTGCTGCTTCTCCTGGTAACGCAGCCCAGCAGCCGGCTCGTCGAGCAGCAGCAGCGTCGGATCGCAGCACAGCGCGCGTGCGATTTCGAGAATCCGCTGCTGGCCGAGCGCGAGGCTGCCTGCTTCGTCGTACATGTGCTTCTCGAGCCCCACGCGCTGGATCTGGCGTGCGGCCTCCGCCAGCAACTGCGCTTCCTCGTGCGCATTGAGCCGCGCGATGCTGCGCCACACGCCCGTATGGCCGCGCAGATGCGCGCCGATCGCGACGTTCTCGAGCACCGTCATCGCCGGCAGCAGCTTCACGTGCTGGAACGTGCGGCCGATGCCGCGGCGGACGATCTGGCGCAACGTGAGCCCGTCGATGCGCTCACCACGGAACGTGATCGTGCCGCCCGTCGGCTTCAGCACGCCCGTCACGAGGTTGAACGTAGTCGACTTGCCGGCCCCGTTCGGGCCGATCAGCCCGATGATCTGCCCCGCTTTCACGTCGAAGCTGACGTCGTTGACGGCCACAAGGCCGCCGAACTGCTTGTGTGCGTTGTCGACGACGAGCAGCGGCTCGCCGGCCGTTGGCTTCGCGCGCTGCGGCAACGGATCGGCCTGCTCCGGCACATGCGCACGCGGCCCGCGCGGGAACAGCCTGGCAACGAACGGCCACACGCCCTGGCGCGCGTACTGCAGCAACAGCACCATCAGCACGCCGAACACGATGATCTCGAAGTTACCTTCCGAGCCGAGCAGCTTCGGCAGCAGCGTCTGCAGATAGTCCTGCAGCACGGTGAGGATCGCCGCGCCGAGCACCGCGCCCCACACATGCGATACGCCGCCGACCACGGCCATGAACAGGAATTCGATCCCGTGGTTCAAGCCGAACGGGGTCGGGTTCACCGCCCGCTGCAGGTGCGCGTACAGGAAGCCCGACACGGCTGCCAGCACCGCCGCGTAGACGAAGATCACCACGCGCATCCACGCGGTGTTCACGCCCATCGCCTCGGCCATCATGCCGCCGCCGCGCAGCGCGCGGATCGCGCGTCCCGGCCGGCTGTTCAGCAGGTTCTGCACCGACACGATCGCGGCCAGGACGACCGCCCAGATCAGGAAGTACAGGCTGCGGCCGCTTTCGAGCGTGATGCCGAACAGGTTCAGCGCCGGAATCCCGTTGATCCCGTCGTACTTGCCGAGCAGTTCGAGGTTGCCGAACAGGTAGAACAGCGCGAGGCCCCACGCGATCGTGCCGAGCGGCAGGAAGTGCCCGGACAGCCGCATCGTGACCGCGCCCAGCACGAGCGCGACGAGCGCCGTCAGCACGACGCCGACGATCAGCGCGAGCCACGGCGACACGCCGTAGCGTGTCGTCAGGAACGCGGTCGCATAGGCGCCGATGCCGACAAACGCCGCCTGCCCGAAGCTCGTCATCCCGCCGACGCCTGTCAGCAGCACGAGCCCGATTGCGACGATCGCATAGAGGCCGATGTAGTTCAGCAGCGTGATCCAGTACTCGGGCACCTGCAGCGCGCCGGGCAGCACCGGCAGCGCGAACAGCACCACGAGAAACACCCAGAAGGTCTTGTTGCGCACCATCGTCTTCATCGCGTCACTCCTCTTCCTCTTCCGCGTGCGGCGTCACGAAGCTCCGCCACAACAGCACCGGAATGATCAGCGTGAACACGATCACCTCCTTGTAGGCACTCGCCCAGAACGACGAATACGATTCGAGCACGCCGACGAGCAGCGAGCCTGCCGCCGCGAGCGGATAGCTGACGAGCCCGCCGATGATCGCGCCGACGAAGCCCTTCAGGCCGATCAGGAAGCCCGAGTCGTAGTAGATCGTCGTCAGCGGGCCGACGAGGATCCCGGACAGCACGCCGAGCCCCGCCGCGAACGTGAACGCGAGCCGCCCCGCTTCCGTCGTGCCGATGCCGACGAGCCGCGCGCCGAGCCGGTTCACCGACGTCGCGCGCAGCGCCTTGCCGGCGATCGTGCGGCCGAAGTAAACGTAGAGCGCCCCGATCAGCACGAGCGCCGTGACGACGACCAGGATGCTCTGCACCGACACCGTCATGCTGCCGATCGCGAGCGACGCGTCGGAGAATCCATTGGTGCGCGAGCCTTCCGCGCCGAACATCACGAGCCCGAGGCCCACCATCGCGAAGTGGACGGCAACCGACACGATCAGCAGCAGCAGCGTCGTGCCTTCGGCGATCGGCTGGTACACGAGCCGGTAGACGAACGGCCCCATCGGCACGACGATCGCGAGCGTCAGCGCAATCTGCGCAAGCATCGGCATCGGCTGCGCGGCAAAGCTGCGCGTGATCGCGAACACCGCGAGCGGCAGCAGGACGTAGCGGCTGCCGAGCGTCGCGAGCGTGCGGCCGAGCTGATGGCGGCGTTCGCGATGCCGGATCAGGCCGCAGACGTCGAGCAGGAAGCACGCGATGCCCATCACGAACAGCAGCCAGCAGGCGGCGGGGAATTTCTGCGCCTGCAACGCGGCAAGCGTCAGCGCACCGTAGGCGACGAATTCGCCCTGGGGAATGAAGATCACCCGCGTGACGGAAAACACCAGCACGAGCGCCAGGGACAGCAGTGCATAAATGGCGCCGGTCGTGATGCCGTCTTGCGCGAGGATCGCCGCAATCGAGAGATCCATACGTTTCGTGTATCGAGAATGCTGCGGGGAAACGAAAGACGGAAACGGCCGGGCCGCGGACGACACGACAGACGCATCATGCGCCATGTGTCGGGCCCCGGACGTTCCGGGCGGCACGGGCGCGGCCCGTCAGTCCGGCGCCCTGCCGACGGCGTGCGCGGCGCCGTTCGCGTCGCGCACGCCGGTTTCACGTGATGCTTACTCGGCCTGCAGCTTCCACTTGCCGTCGACGATCTGCACCATCACGCGCGCACGCGTGTCGAAGCCGTTGTGATCGGTCGCCGTCATGTTGATCACGCCGTGCGACACGGGGAGGTCCTTCACGCTTTCGATCGATGCACGCAGCGCTTCGCGGAACGCCTCGGTGCCCGGCTGGCCCTTCTTCAGCGCTTCCGGAATCGCCCGCTGCAGCAGCAGCCCCGCATCCCACGCATGGCCGCCGAAGGTCGCCAGCGAACCCGCGCCGTAGGCCTTCTCGTACGCGGCCTTGTAGCCGAGCGCCGGCTTCTTCACCGGATTCGAATCGGGCAGCTGGTCGGTCACGAGCACCGGGCCGGCCGGCAGGATCTCGCCTTCGCAATCCTTGCCGCACACGCGCAGGAAGTCATTGTTCGCGACGCCGTGCGTCTGGTACACCTTGCCCTTGTAGCCGCGCTCCTTCAGCGTCTTCGCCGGCAGCGCCGCCGGCGTGCCGGAGCCTGCGATCAACACCGCATCCGGGTTCGAGCCCATCAGCTTCAGCACCTGCCCCATCACCGACGCGTCGGTCCGGTTGAAGCGCTCGTTCGACACGAGCTTCAGCCCGTTCTTCGCGGCCGCCGCATCGAACGTCTTGTACCAGCTGTCGCCGTACGCATCGGCGAAGCCGATGAAGCCGACCGTCTTCACGCCGTGCTTCGCCATGTAGCCGGCGATCGCGTCGGCCATCAGCTGGTCATTCTGCGGCACCTTGAACATCCACGCGCGCTTCGCGTCCATCGGCGCGATGATCTGCGCGCTCGCCGCGAGCGAGATCGTCGGCGTCTTGCCCTGCGACACGGGGTCGAGCATCGCGAGCGAGTTCGGCGTGACGGACGAGCCGATGATCGCGTCGACGTGGTCCTCGTCGATCAGCTTGCGCACGTTCTGCACCGCGCGGCTCGTGTCGGACGCGTCATCCAGCACGATGTACTGCACGCTCTTGCCCGCGATTTCCTTCGGCAGCAGCGCGATCGTGTTCTTTTCCGGAATCCCGAGCGACGCGGCCGGCCCGGTGGCCGACAGCGTCACGCCGATCTTCACCTGCGCCGACGCCGTGGCCGCCGCGCACACGAGGCCCGCGGCAAGCACGGCCTCCATCCATCGATTCATCTTCATCTACGTTGTCTCCAAACGCTGCTCGAAAAAGCCTCGGGTCGCTCGGCGGCTCCCGGTCCCCAAACAAGTTAATATCTTAATTATCTCGCCCAGCCGCGCCCATGCTCGTTTTCCCGTGAAACGCCTCACCCATGCGCCGCATGCCGGCCGGAACGGTCATTCGACCGTCACGATGCGCAACAGCAATGTCGTCACGATGAAGAAGGCGAAGAAATGCAGGATCGTGCGGGAGATCGATGCGAGCGCAACGATAGCGGGAACGCACGCCGATCCGGCCTGACACGACCGGATGGACCAGCGGTGAAACGTCGGAAAGCGGGCGGCTCATGAGGCAGCGGATACGGATGCGAACGCAACGACCTGCGATGGCACCGGAACGGGCATACAGGCCGCGGAACGGCTCGGGAAAGCCGCGATGACCTGCCCCCTTCCCCGCGACGAACGAGCGGCGCCAGCCGCCTCTCCTGCCCCGAACCATCGTCCTGCGCTGCTCATCCAACCGTACTCCCTCTTCTGCATTCTGCTTGTAGGAGAACTGCCGACCGTTTTCCCGACCGTGCGGTCGGCGAAAGCTGAGTGTAACGGACGCGTTTCGCGCACGCCAACCGGGTAAGCCCGGACAGCATGTGCGCAATGGCGCGCGGTCTGCGAACGAACGACGGGAACAGGAAAAAACGGAGGGACGGCGCGAAGCGCGGAAGAGAGGCGGTGCGAATGCAGGCGCGCGACAGGATGATCGCGCAGGCCGGTGCACCATCGAGGGAAATCCGTGCACGCAAATGAAAAAGCGCTGTTGGATTCCGTCCAACAGCGCTTTGGGGTCCGGGCACTTTGTGCCTCGATTGTCTCCTCGTTCTCCACCTGCAAATTCGTTTCGCGGTGCATCAGAACTAGGGTGAATCTTAAAGAGGCTTAAGCACCACGACAACTTAGCATTTACCCCTATGGTGCATCGCCGCACGAAAATGGGGCGCCAGCCGGCCGCGCGGTGCAGGCCCGGGCCCGCCGTGTCGCCCTCCCGGGGCGCGCCGGATGGTGCTTCGCATCAACGCGCGGCGACGCGCACGGCATGCTCACGACGACGCCCTGAGCGGCTTGATCCGCGCGACCATCTCGCCGACGATGCCGCGCCGGAACGCCAGCACGCAGGCGATGAAGATCAGGCCGGTGACGATCGTCGCCGATTCGCCGAGCGAGTGGAACCACGCGACGCCCGTCGTCGACGCGAGCCATTCGCCGATGTCGCCGAGCCGGTCTTCCAGCGCAACGATCAGCGCGGCGCCCAGGAGCGGCCCGAACAGCGTGCCCATCCCGCCGACCAGCGTCATCAGCACGACGAGGCCCGACATCGTCCAGTACGCGTCCGACAGCGTCTCGAAGCCGAGCACCAGCACCTTCAGCGAGCCGGCCAGCCCGGCCAGCCCGGCCGACAGGATGAATGCGAGCAGCTTGAAGCGGTCGGTGTCGTAGCCGAGCGAAATGGCACGCGCCTCGTTCTCCTTGATCGCGACGAGCACCTGGCCGAACGGCGAATGGACGACCCGCACGATGAACGCGCACGCGGCGACGACCACCGCCACGACGACGTAGTACAGCGCGACGTCGTTCGACAGGTCGAGCAGCCCGAACAGGCGGCCGCGCGGCACGCCCTGCAGGCCGTCCTCGCCGTGCGTGAACGGTGCCTGCAGGTAGATGAAGTAGACCATCTGCGCGAACGCGAGCGTGATCATCGCGAAGTAGATGCCCTGCCTGCGGATCGCGAACAGCCCGACGACGAGCCCGAGCAGCGTCGCCGCGACGGTGCCGGCCAGCACGCCGAGTTCCGGCGTGAAACCGAGCGTCTGCATCGAATAGCCGGTTGCGTAACCGGCCGTCGCGAGGAACATCGCATGGCCGAACGACAGCAGCCCCGTATAGCCGATCAGCAGGTTGAACGCGGCCGCGAACAGGGCGAACGTGAGCACCTTCATCACGAACACCGGATACGCGCCGATGAACGGCGCGGCGAGCAGTGCGGCGAGCAGCACGCCGTAGAGCACTTTTCTCTGCATCATTTTTCCTTGCCGAAGAGGCCCGCCGGGCGGAACAGCAGCACGATCGCCATGATCACGAACACGACGGTGGCTGACGCTTCGGGATAGAACACGCGCGTGAAGCCCTCGATCACGCCGAGCAGCAGGCCCGTGACGATCGAGCCGAGGATCGAGCCCATCCCGCCGATCACGACCACCGCGAACACGGTGATGATCATCGGCTGGCCCATCAGCGGCGATACCTGGATCACCGGCGCGGCCAGCACGCCCGCGAACGCGGCGAGCGCGACGCCGAAGCCGTAGGTGAGCGTGATCATCATCGGCACGTTCACGCCGAACGCCTCGACGAGCTTCGGGTTCTCGGTGCCCGCGCGCAGGTACGCGCCGAGGCGCGTCTTCTCGATCACGAACCACGTCGCGAGGCACACCGCGAGCGACGCGACGACGACCCACGCGCGATAGTTCGGCAGGAACATGAAGCCGAGGTTGGTCGCGCCGGACAGTTGCGACGGCACGTCGTACGGCTGGCCGGACGATCCGTAGATCGACCGGAACACGCCTTCGACGACCAGCGTGAGGCCGAACGTGAGCAGCAGCCCGTACAGGTGATCGAGCTTGTACAGCCAGCGCAGCATCGAGCGCTCGATCGCGATCCCGAACGCGCCGACGAGCACGGGCGCGAGCACGAGCATCGCCCAGTACGGCAGCCCGAAGTACGACAGGCCCATCCACGCGAGCATCGCGCCCAGCATGAACAGCGCGCCGTGCGCGAAGTTGATCACGTTGAGCAGCCCGAAGATCACCGCGAGCCCGAGGCTCAGGATCGCGTAGAACGAGCCGTTGACGAGCCCGAGCAGCAACTGGCTCAGCATCGCCGGCAACGGAATGCCAAAGATTTCCATCGACTTAGCCGTCAGAATGAGTTTCGTTGCGTGCGCAACCTTCATGCGTCGCACGCGCGGGCGGCGCAGCGGGCACGTCGCCGCAGCCGCCACCGAGCGGCGCGCCCGCGCGCGCCGCTACGTCCTGCTTATTTCCACGCCGCGCAGCGCGTTTCCTGCTTGGTCCCGAACGCCTGCTCGCCCGGAATCGTCGCGAGCACCTTGTAGTAGTCCCACGGCTCCTTCGATTCGGACGGCTTCTTCACTTCCATCAGGTACATGTCGTGGATCATGCTGCCGTCCTGGCGAATGTAGCCCTTCGCGTAGAAGTCGTTGATCTTGATCTTCTTCAGCTCGGCCATCACCTTGTCGGAGTCGGTCGTGCCGGCGGCCTGCACGGCCTTCAGGTAGGTCGACACCGACGAGTAGTCGGCCGCCTGCAGGCTCGACGGCATCTTCTTCATCTTGCCGAAGTAGCGCTGCGCCCACTGGCGCGACGCCGCGTCGCGGTTCCAGTACCAGCTGTCGGTCAGCACGAGGCCCTGCGTCGTCTCGAGGCCGAGGCTGTGCACGTCGTCGATGAACATCAGCAGCGCGGCGAGCTTCATCGTCTTCGTGATGCCGAACTCCTTCGCGGCCTTGATCGAGTTGATCGTGTCGCCGCCCGCGTTCGCGAGGCCGAGGATCTGCGCCTTCGACGCCTGCGCCTGCAGCAGGAACGACGAGAAATCCGACGCCGACAGCGGGTGGCGCACCGCGCCGAGCACCTGGCCGCCGTTCGCCTTCACGACGTCCGACGTGTTCTTCTCGAGCGCCTTGCCGAACGCGTAGTCGGCCGTCAGGAAGAACCACGACTTGCCGCCCTGCTTCACCACCGCCGAACCGGTGCCCTTCGCGAGCGCCATCGTGTCGTATGCGTAGTGGACGGTGTACGGCGTGCACTGCTCGTTGGTCAGCGTGTCGGCGCCCGCGCCGATGTTGATGTAGACCTTCTTCTTCTCGGCCGCGACCTGGTTCATCGACAGCGCGGTGGCCGAGTTCGTGCCGCCGACCAGCAGGTCGAGCCCGCCGCGATCCATCCATTCGCGCGCCTTCGACGCGGCGATGTCGGCCTTGTTCTGGTGATCGGCGTAGACGACTTCGATCGGCTTGCCGAGCACCTTGCCGCCGAAGTCGGCGACCGCCATGCGGATCGCCTCGAGGCCGCCCTGCCCGTCGATATCCGCGTAAAGCCCCGACATGTCGGTGATGAAGCCGATCTTCACGGTATCCGCCGCGTGTGCGGCGCCGGCGGTGAACGCGGCAGTCGCGAGCGCGAGACAGGCCTGTGCGAGGGTCTTCATTTTCATTGACGTCTCCTGTTGTTCTGATGCGTTGTGGTTGTTCGAGGGCCGCCACGGCTAGCGGCCAGGCAAACGGGGCGGCGTCACACCCCGAGCAGGTCGTGCAGGGTCGGCATCTTGCTTTCCAGTTCGGCCGCCTGGAAATGCTCGACGATGCTGCCGTGCTCCATCACGTAGAAGCGGTCGGCGAGCGGCGCGGCGAAGCGGAAATTCTGTTCGACCATCACGATCGTGTAGCCGCGCGCCTTCAGCGCGACGATCATCCGTGCGAGCGCCTGCACGATCACCGGTGCGAGGCCTTCGGAAATCTCGTCGAGCAGCAGCAGGTTCGCACCGGTGCGCAGGATCCGCGCGACCGCGAGCATCTGCTGCTCGCCGCCGGACAGCCGCGTGCCCTGGCTCTGCCGGCGCGACGCGAGGTTCGGGAACATCGCGTAGATCTCGTCGAGCGACATCGCGTGCTCGCGCGGCCCGATCAGCGGCGGCAGCATCAGGTTCTCCTCGCACGACAGGCTCGAGAAGATCCCGCGCTCCTCCGGGCAGTAACCGATGCCGAAATGCGCGATGCGGTGCGTCGCGAGGCCGATCGTCTCGTTGCCCGCGACCTTGATCGACCCGCTGCGGCGGCCCGTGAGGCCCATGATCGCGCGCAGCGTCGTCGTGCGGCCCGCGCCGTTGCGGCCGAGCAGCGTGACGACCTCGCCGCGATGCACCGTCAGGTCGACACCGTGCAATATGTGGGATTCCCCGTACCAGGCCTCCAGGCCCGAAATCTCCAGCGCGGGCGTACCGCTCTCGACGCCGCTCAATTCGCGTTCCTCCCGTTCGCTGTGCTTCATGCGTGCGCCCCCGCGAGCGCCGCGTCGGCACTGCCCATGTAGGCCTCGATGACGAGCGGATTCTTCGACACTTCCGCATACGAGCCTTCGGCCAGCACCTCGCCGCGTTGCAGGACGGTGATCGTGTCGGAGATGCCCGCGATCACGTTCATGTTGTGCTCCACCATCAGGATCGTGCGGCCGCTCGCGACCTTCTTGATCAGCGCGGTCACGCGGTCGACGTCCTCGTGGCCCATCCCCTGCGTGGGCTCGTCGAGCAGCATCAGTTCGGGCTCCATCGCGAGCGTCGTCGCGATCTCGAGCGCGCGCTTGCGGCCGTACGCGAGCTCGACGGTCGGCACGTGCGCGAAATCGGTGAGGCCGACCTGCGTGAGCAGATCCATCGCGCGATCGTCGAGCCGTTTCAGCGTGCGTTCGCTGCGCCAGAAGTGGAATTCGGTGCCGAGCGCGCGCTGCAGGCCGATGCGCACGTTCTGCAGCGCGGTCAGGTGCGGGAACACGGCCGAGATCTGGAACGAGCGGATGATGCCGCGCCGCGCGACCTGCGCGGGGCGCTCGTCGGTGATGTCGATGCCGTTGAAGACGATCTGGCCGGCCGTCGGCGTCAGGAACTTGGTGAGGAGGTTGAAGCAGGTGGTCTTGCCCGCGCCGTTCGGCCCGATCAATGCGTGGATCGCGCCGCGCCGCACACGCAGGTTCACGCCGTTCACGGCGGTGAAGCCCCTGAATTCTTTTGTCAGTCCGCGTGTTTCCAGAATCGTGTCGCCGAGAATCATGTTCCCTTCCGTACGAAGTCAGGCGAAGCACCGGGATGCCTGGCGCAAGCGGCCGCGAACAGGTCAGCGGATCAGCGGGCTGCCCCCGGGCGCCGTGGTACGCCTCGAGGGTTGGTCTCCCGCGCCGACGCGTATGCACATTGCGCAACATTGTCGCGCCGTTGGTGCAGTGCAATCATCGGGATTTGCACTTAGAGGGCTGGTGCCCTGTCGCGCGCGGCTGTGCGCGATTTTTCGCCATGCTTTTTTGACACGTGCATCATCGCGCGTTGACCTGCCGCCATGCCCGGCACGCACGTAATGAAAAGAAAAAAGCCGCGCGACTGCGCGGCTCGCATGAATCGTGCCGTTCGGGCAACCGCAACGGCAGCTTGTTTCGCATAGCGAATCAGCGGGCGCGTTCATGACGGCCCGCTGTCGCGCGTGTCAGCGTGCCGTCACGCGGCCGTCACCGCGGGCTCGGTTCGCACCGGCGTCGCTTCACGCGCCGCGCGGCGATCGGCGCGGATCATGTCGCTCGCACGCTCGGCAATCATCAGCGTCGGCGAATTGGTGTTGCCCGACGTGATGAACGGCATCACCGACGCATCGACGATCCGCAGCCCGGCGATGCCGCGCACACGCAGCCGGCTGTCGACCACCGCGCGCTCGTCGTCGGCCCGCCCCATCCGGCACGTGCCGACCGGGTGGAAGATTGTCGTGCCGACGGCGCCGGCCGCCTCGATCAGCTCGGCTTCGCTTCGATATTGCGTGCCCGGCAGGATTTCCGCGGGACGATAGCGCGCGAGCGCCGGCGCGGACGCGATGCGGCGCGTCAGGCGCAGCGCGTTCGCGGCGACCTGACGATCGTGATCGGTCGACAGATAGTTCGGTGCGATCGCCGGTGCGACGCCAGGATCGGCGCTCGTGACGTGCACGCTGCCGCGCGACGTCGGCCGCAGATGGCAGACCGACGCCGTGAACGCGTTGAAACTGTGCAGCGGCTCGCCGAAGCGTTCGAGCGACAGCGGTTGAACGTGATATTCGAGGTCGGGGCGCGTGAGCGCGGGATCGTCCGGATCGGATTTCGCGAATGCGCCGAGCTGCGACGGCGCCATCGACATCGGCCCCCGCTGCAGCAATGCATATTCCGCGCCGATCATCAGCTTGCCCCACCAGTGCGCGGACAGCGTGTTGAGCGTGCGCACGCCTTCGACGCGAAACGCCATCCGCAACTGCAGGTGATCCTGCAGGTTTTCGCCGACGCCCGGCAGATCCTGCACGACGTCGATGCCGAGTGCCTGCAGCCGCCGGCCGTCGCCGATACCCGACAGTTCGAGCAGCTGCGGCGAATTCACCGCGCCGGACGTCAGCAACACTTCCGAGCGCGCCCGCGCGACGTAATCGGTGCCGCCGCCGTGATACTCGACGCCGACCGCGCGCCGCCCGTCGAAGATCACGCGCTGCACGTGCGCGCCGGTGATCACGGTCAGGTTCGGCCGCGCCATCGCGGGCCGCAGGAATGCCTTCGACGTATTCCAGCGCACGCCGCGCTTCTGGTTCACCTCGAAATAGCCGACCCCGGTATTGTCGCCGCGGTTGAAATCGTCGGTGGCGGGGATGCCCGTCTGCTGCGCGGCCTGCGCGAACGATTCGAGGATCTCCCAGCGCAGCCGCTGCTTCTCGACACGCCAGTAGCCGCCCGCGCCGTGCGCGTCGCTCGCGCCCGCATGGTGATCCTCGCTGCGCTTGAAGATCGGCAGCACGCTGTCCCACGACCAGCCGGCGTCGCCGGTGGCTTCCGCCCAGCTGTCGTAGTCCTCGCGCTGGCCGCGCATGTAGATCATCCCGTTGATCGACGAGCAGCCGCCGAGCACGCGGCCGCGCGGATACGACAGCGCGCGCCCGTTGAGCGCCGCTTCGGGTTGCGTCTTGTACAGCCAGTCGGTGCGCGGGTTGCCGATGCAATACAGATAGCCGACCGGAATATGGATCCAGTGATAATCGTCCTTGCCGCCTGCCTCGAGCAGCAGGACGTGGATGTCGGGATCCTCGGTCAGGCGGTTCGCGAGCACGCAGCCCGCGGTGCCCGCGCCGACGATCACGTAATCGAATTCGCCTTCGAGCGTACGTGGAGTACTCACGGCGTGTCCCCTTCTTCCTTGTTGTGCGCCGCGCGGCGCGATGCCGCGCGCATTTTCAGCATAGTGCGTCGCGGGCCGCGCTGGCGGGCCGCGCGCGCCACGACCCGAGGAAGCGTACTCCCGCCGCCGGCCGCCGATCCAATGAGTTATGCTGAACTGCGTTATAAGCCGCGCTCATATCACGACGATGGATCTCACCCTGCTCCGTGCCTTCGCGACGGTCGCGCGCGAAGGCAACCTGACGCGCGCCGCCGCGCAGCTGCACCTGACGCAGCCGGCCGTCAGCCTGCAGATCAAGCATCTGCAGGAAACGCTCGGTGTCACGCTGTTCACGCGCACGTCGCGCGGGCTCGCGCTCACGCGCGACGGCCAGACGCTGTTGCCGCACGCGGAACGCGCGCTTGCCGCGGCCGCCGACGTGCAGCGCGCCGCTGCTGCGCTGCGGCACGAGGTGCGCGGCCGGCTGCGGATCGGCACGATCCTCGATCCGGGCTTCCTGCGGCTCGGCGGCTTCCTGCGCGCGCTGGTCGAGACCCATCCGCAGATCGAGACGGCGCTGCGGCACGGGATGTCGGGCTGGGTGATCGAACAGGTGCGCGCACGCGCGCTCGACGTCGGCTACTACATCGGCCGGCCGGGCGAGGACGATCCGCTCGACGGCGCGCTGTTTCACACCGTCACGCTCACGCATTTCCAGTACCGTGTACTCGCGCCGGCCGGCTGGAAGGAGCGCGTGCAGCGCGCGCACGACTGGCGCGCGCTCGCCGCGCTGCCGTGGATCTGGACGCCGCCGGCGTCCGCGCACCACCGGCTGCTGTCGCGGCGCTTTGCCGACGCCGGCGCCCAGCCCGTGAAGGTCGCCGAGGTCGACCAGGAGCAGTCGATGCTCGACCTCGTCAAATCGGGGATCGGGTTGACGCTCGCCCGCGACTCGACCGCACTGGCCGAAGCGCACGCGCATGCGCTGACGATCGTCGAGCGCGTGACGGTGCCGACCGAACTGACGTTCGTGACGCTCGCCGAGCGGCGCGACGAACCGGCGATCGCGGCCGCGCTGCGGCTGATCGATGCGCAGTGGGCGATATGAGCGGCGCTGATGACGCGGCGGCCGGGTCCGTGCGCGTCATCCCGTCACGCCACCGTCTCCGCGTTTTTGCTAGATTGTGCGTTCGCACACCGCGAGACCCCGATTGAAGGAGACCCGCATGGCCCGCAACATCGAGATCAAAGCCCGCGCCCGCGAATTCGACCGGCTGCGCGAACAGGCTGCCAAGCTCGCGACCGAAGCGCCGCTGTTCTACCGCCAGCAGGATTTCTTCTACGACGTGCCGCGCGGCCGGCTGAAGCTGCGCCGCTTCGAGGACGGCACGCCGGCCGAACTGATCTTCTATCAGCGCGACGACCGCGACGGCCCGAAGGCGTCGTACTACACGCGCAGCCCGGTGACGAACCCCGACGCGATGCACTCGCTGCTCGCGACCGCGCTGACCACGCGCGGGATCGTGACGAAGGAACGCCACGTATATCTCGCGGGCCGCACGCGCATCCACCTCGACCGCGTCGACGGCCTCGGCGATTTCATCGAGCTGGAAGTCGTGCTCGGCCCGGACGACGACGAGGCCGGCGGCGAAGCCGAAGCGCACGACGTGTTCGCGAAGCTCGGCGTGGCGCAGGACGATCTCGTCGCGGTCGCATACGTCGACCTGCTGAACGCCGGCACGCAGCACGAAGCTGCCTGATCCGGCCCCACGACGGACGGTGCAGCACGCACCGCCTTCAACCCCGCCGCGGCGTCACGCGGCGCCCGGCGCCAGGTGCGCGAGCGGCAGCGCACCGTTGCGCTTGAAGGTCGTCAGCACGATGTTCGAGCGCACGCTGTCGACGCCCGGCACGCGCATCAGCTTCTTCATCACGAACTGCGACAGCGCGTTCAGGTCCGGCGCGACGATCCGCAGCAGGTAGTCGGCATCGCCCACCACCGCATGGCATTCGAGCACTTCGGGCAGCACGTCGATCTGCTGCTGGAACTGCTCGATGATCGAATCGCCGTGATGCTTGAGCTTCAGGCTGGTGAACGCGGTGACGCCGAGCCCCAGCTTCTCCGGGCGCAGCATCACGCGGTAGCCTTCGATCACGCCGGCCGCCTCGAGCCGCTGCAACCGCCGGCCGATCTGCGACGGCGACAGCGGCACCTCCTCGCCGAGCTGCTGATGCGTCGCGCGACCGAAGCGCTGCAGCACGTCCAGCAGCGCGAGATCGAAGTGATCGAGTTCCAGCATGAAAATCTCCGCATTGATTCGTGATTTGATGCGCGATTATCGCATCATTCAAAGAATCAACGCCAACTATGCGCCCTTTCCGCGCGCTACCCGCTCTACACTTGCATGCTTACCCACCACAGCGTGCAGAGCCTGATCATGTCCACCGTCGTCACCGCGAAACTGCAGGAGCAGTTCGACGCGGGCCTCGAAACCCGCGCAGATTTCACCATCGACCAGCCGCTGCAGCGCTACGGCCAGGTCGATCACGCGGTGTGGAGGCAGCTCTACGCGCGTCAGTCGGTGCTGCTGCGCGGGCGTGCCTGCGACGCATTCGTCGCGGGGCTCGGCAAGATCGAGCTGCCGGCCGACCGCGTGCCGTCGTTCGCCGACGTGAACCGCCAGTTGAAGCCCGCGACCGGCTGGGAGATCGTCGCGGTGCCGGGCCTCGTGCCCGATCGCGTGTTCTTCGAGCATCTCGCGAACCGGCGTTTCCCGGTCACCTGGTGGATGCGCCGCCCCGACCAGCTCGACTACCTGCAGGAACCCGACTGCTTCCACGACCTGTTCGGCCACGTGCCGCTGCTGATCGACCGCGTATTCGCCGACTACATGCAGGCGTACGGCCGCACCGCGCTCGCGGTCGCCGACGACGCAGCGGCGCTGGCGCGGCTCGCACGGCTCTACTGGTATACGGTGGAATTCGGGCTGATCCGCGATCCGCGCGGCACGAACGGGCTGTCGATCTACGGCGCCGGGATCGTGTCGAGCAAGGGCGAAAGCCTGTACAGCCTCGAAAGCGCGGCGCCGAACCGGCTCGGTTTCGACCTCGAGCGCGTGATGCGCACGAAGTACCGGATCGACACGTTCCAGAAGACCTACTTCGTGATCGACGATTTCGCGCAGCTGTTCGCGCTCGCCGACGTCGACGGCCGTGCACTGGCCGACCGGCTCGCGGCGCTGCCCGAATTCGCGGCCGGCGCGGTGCTCGACACCGATCGCGTGCTGCACCGCGGCACGGGCGAAGGCTGGCCCGACGACGACGACGCGTGACGTGCCGGTGCGCCGCGGCCGGCCGCCGGCTGCCCGTCGCCCTTTGCGCAACTATGAAACAATGAACGGTGCCTTCGCCGCGCGGCGCAGCCGTGCGCGGGTGCCGCTATCGAACGAGAGGTGCAAGATGATCCACAAGCTCACATCAGAAGAACGCAAGACGAAACTCGAGGGCCTGCCGCTCTGGACGGCCGTGCCGGGCCGCGACGCGATCCAGCGCAGCCTGCGCTTCGCCGATTTCAACGAAGCCTTCGGCTTCATGACGCGCGTCGCGATCAAGGCGCAGGAAATGAACCACCATCCGGAATGGTTCAACGTATACAACCGTGTCGACGTCACGCTGTCGACCCACGACGCCGACGGCCTGACCGAACGCGACATCGAACTCGCGCAGTTCATCGACCGTGCCGGCGCGCACGCGCAACCGGCCGCCTGACGCATTCCTCTACCGCCGCGCGTCTTTCGATGCGCGGCGCGTCAACTTTTCATTTCGATGAACGTTTTCTAGGATGTAGTCAGCGAAAGCCTTCAGCTTTCCAAGCCATCCTTAAGGCGCACGTAAGTCTCGTACGCTTTCCGCGCCTTGGGGTCCAAACCTTCCAGTTGCAGCGCGCTTTCGCGCTGTACAATCAGCAGCGCATACGGCTTGGAGAGCGCGCTGGCCTCTTCGCAGAGTTTGAGTTCGTCGCCGCTCGACGGCGAGCGGGCGCGCCAGAAATTGATCGCGGCTTCTAGGTCGTGGATCGAAATATCGGACATGATTGGATTTAATCGTTCGCTGGCCGCCATGCTTGATGTCAGGCGATGCGGCGCCCCTGTGGAAACGGCGTCGTGCTGTCCGCGTGCCTGAACCGCCAACCCATTGTACTTGAGCGAACTTCATGCGACTCCTTCTGATCGAAGACGACCGCCCCATCGCACGCGGTATCCAGAGCAGCCTCGAGCAGGCTGGCTTCACCGTCGACATGGTGCATGACGGCATCTTTGCCGAACAGGCGCTGGCACAAAACCGCCACGAACTCGTGATCCTCGACCTCGGCCTGCCGGGCATCGACGGGATGACGCTGCTCACGCGTTTCCGCCAGACCAACCGCCACACGCCCGTGATCGTGCTGACCGCACGCGACGAGCTGAACGACCGGATCCAGGGCCTGAACTCGGGCGCCGACGACTACATGCTCAAGCCGTTCGAGCCGGCCGAGCTCGAAGCACGCATCCGCGCGGTGATGCGCCGCAGCGGCCCGCACAGCGACATGCCGCGTCCGGAAGTGTCGCTCGGCGGCGTCCGCCTGTCGGGCGTCGATCGCCGCATCTTCAACGACGACAAGCCGCTCGAACTGTCGCCGCGCGAATTCGCGGTGCTCGAAATGCTGCTGCTGCGTCACGGCCGCGTGGTCAGCAAGGCCCAGCTGCAGGATCACCTCACGCACTTCGGCGGCGATCTCGGCGACACCGCGATCGAAGTCTACGTGCACCGGGTGCGCAAGAAACTCGAGCAGTGCCGGGTCGAAATCGTCACGGTGCGCGGCTTCGGCTACCTGCTGCAGGAAATCCGCCAGACGGCGAGCGTCTGAGCGGCGCCGCGCGCCGGCCGGCTGCGTGCCGCCGGCGCGTGTGCGCCCCGCTCCGTTTCGCCGCCCGGCGTACGACCGCGCCGCTCCCCGTGAGCGGCGCTTATCCATTTGCCCGTCGAAATGTCTCCTGATCCGGCTGTGACCACCAGCCTGCGCCGTTCGCTGCTCCGGCGCCTCGCCGCCCCGCTGTCGATGCTCGCGCTGATGAGCGGCCTGATCGCCTACTGGCTCGCGTGGCAATACACGCAGCACGTGATCGACCGCTCGCTCGCCGATCTCGCCACCGCCATCTCCAAACAGATCCAGATCGCCGGCCCCGACGCGCAGTTCACGGTGCCGCCGCTCGCGCAGGCGATGTTCTCCGATCCGGCCGAAGCGCTGATCTACCGGATCAGCGACGGCGAGGAGGAACTCGCCGGCGATCCGAAGCTGCCGCTGCAGGGCATCAACGTGCGCCGCATGCATCACGCGTACGTGTTCGAGGCCGAATACGACAATCGCGCGGTGCGCGTCGCGCAGGTGCGTGTCGACAACGTCGAGGGCGGCAAGCCGATGGTCGTCGAGGTCGCGCAGCCGGTGCGGCACCGCTACCGGATCGCGGCCGAATTCCTCGTCGCGATCATGATGCCGCTGCTGCTGCTGCTGCTCGCGGGCTGGGGCATCGTGTGGCGCGTCGTGAACCAGCAGCTCGGCCCGCTCACGCATCTCGCCGATTCGCTGAACCGGCAAACCCACACGTCGCTGGAACCGGTCGACGAAACCGAGGTGCCGCTGGAGATCCGGCCGCTGACGAGCGCGATGAACGCGCTGCTCGGCCGCCTGAAGACCGCGCTCGACGCGCAGCGCAAGTTCATCGCCGATGCCGCCCACCAGCTGCGCACGCCGCTCACCGCGGTGAAGCTGCACGCGGAGCAGGCTGCCGTCGCGCGCGACCCGCACCAGACCTTCGCCGCGGTGCGCGAACTGCGCGCGGCGGCCGACCGCGCGGTGCGGCTGTCCAACCAGTTGCTGTCGCTTGCCCGGGCGGAACCGGGCGAGCAGGCCGCACGCTTCGTCGACGTCGACCTCGCGGCGATGGCGTTCGAGACCGGTGCCGAATGGGTGCCGCGCGCGCTTGCGTCGCATGTCGACCTCGGCTTCCAGCGCACCGACGGCGCGGACGACGACGAAAAGCTGACCGTGCGCGGCAACCCCGTGCTGCTGCGCGAGGTGATCGCGAACCTGCTCGACAATGCGCTGAAATACGTGCCGCTCGCGCGACCGGACGGTGCGCGGATCACGGTGAACGTCGCGCGCGGCGCGCTCGAGGACGGCCAGCCGGCCGCCGAGATCGTCGTGGAGGACAACGGTCCCGGCGTGCCCGCGAACCAGCAGGCCGACCTGTTCAAGCGCTTCTTCCGCGGCGACGCGCAAAGCGGCAACGGCGTCGAGACGGGTGCCGGGCTGGGTCTGGCGATCGTGCACGACATCATCGCGATGCACGGCGGCACCGTGTCGTACGAGGATGCGTCGGAGGGTGGTTCGCGCTTCGTGGTGAGGGTGCCGCTCGTCGCGCCTGCGGAGAAGCCGGCCAGCGAAACGCCGGCTGCGGCGTCGACGCACTGAGCTCGAGCTGAATGGTTCGCGGTGGACAACCGCCGGACCACCCGCCAGGTGCGGGAAACAGCAAGGACGGCCGCGATGCGGCAACCGTCCGCCCCAAACGACAGCGGCGGCGCATGGTGCGCCGCCGCCTGTCTTACTTCTTGCTCTTCTTGTCCTTCGACCTGGACTCGGACTTGCCGTCCTTCTTGTCCTTCTTCTTTTTCTTCTTCCCGCCTTCGTCCGACGTCGCGAGCAGCGTGCCGCGGCACGACGGCGCGCCGCAATGGCACGCGTATTCCCGCTTGAGCGTCTTCGTCAGCTTCGCGTCGATCACGAGGCCGTAGTCGTAGAACAGCTCCTCTTCCGGCCCGATGTCGCGCAGCGCATGGATGAACACGCGGCCTTTGACTTCCTCGGCTTCGCAGTTCGGTGCGCACGAGTGGTTGATCCAGCGCGCGCTGTTGCCGTCGATCTTGCCGTCGATCACGCCGCCTTCGTCCAGTGCGAAGTAGAACGTATGGTTCGGCTCGCTCGGGTCGTGCGGATGGCGGCGCAGCGCTTCCTTCCACGAGATTCGCTCGCCCTTGTATTCCACTACGCGCTCGCCGGCCTTGATCGGCGCCACGGCGAACACGCCCTTGCCGTGTACTCCCGAGCGGCGCACCGCGATCCTGCGTGAACTCATCGAACGAATCCTTGTGAAGACGACTTGAATGGAAGCGGCCGCGATCCCCGCCCGGCGTCGCGCCAAACGAAAACGCGGCACCGGTCGGTGCCGCGTCGGGCATGCGGCGAATCACCCGCATCCTACACGTTCACGATTGCTTCGTTCAACATCGCGCTCAATATTGCGCGCCGGATGCTCAACGCTGGCCGAAGGCGATGTCGCCGAACAACGCCTTGTGCTCGCGCGGCTGCGAACGCCAGTATTGCGGCGGCGCCGTCACCTGCGCGCCGAGCTCAGCCGCCGCATGCCACGGCCAGCGCGGGTCGTACAGCATCGCGCGCGCCATCGCGACGAAGTCGGCATCGCCTGCTTCGATCAGCCGGTTCGCATGCTCGGGCTCGTTGATCAGGCCGACCGCGATCGTCGGCATGCCGACCGCGCGCTTCACGGCCTGCGCGAACGGCACCTGGTAGCCAGGCGACAACGGAATCTTCTGCAGCGGCGACACGCCGCCGGACGACACGTCGATCCAGTCGCAACCGCGCCGCTTCAGCTCGTGCGCGAACGCGATCGTATCGTCGAGCTCCCAGCCGCCTTCGACCCAGTCGGTCGCGGACACACGCACGCCGACCGGCCGGTCCTCCGGAAACGCCGCGCGCACGATCTCGAAGATCTCGAGCGGAAAGCGCATCCGGTTTTCGAGCGAGCCGCCGTATTCGTCGGTGCGCTGGTTCGCGAGCGGCGACAGGAACTGGTGCAGCAGATAGCCGTGCGCGGCATGCACTTCGAGCGCGTCGATGCCGAGCCGTGCGGCACGCTTCGCCGAGGCCGCGAACGCTTCGCGGATACGGGCCAGGCCCGCGGCATCGAGCGCAAGCGGCGGCGTCTCGCCGTCCTTGTGCGGCACGGCCGACGGCCCGTGCGGCAGCCAGCCGCCGTCGGCCACCGATACCAGTTGGCCGCCCTCCCACGGCACGGCGCTCGACGCCTTGCGCCCCGCATGCGACAGCTGCATCGCGATGCGGACCGGCGAATGCTTGCGGATCGCGGCCAGCACGGGCTTCAGCGCTTCTTCGGTCACGTCGTCCCAGAGGCCGAGGTCACCATGCGTGATGCGCCCGTCGGGTTCCACCGCGGTCGCCTCGATGCAGAGCAGCCCCGCACCCGACAGCGCGAGATGGCCGAGGTGAATCATGTGCCAGTCGGTCGCTTCACCGCGTTCGGCCGAGTACTGGCACATCGGGGAAATCACGATCCGGTTCGGAAGGGTCACGCCGCGCAGCGTGAACGGAGAAAACAGCGCAGTCATGGAAGCCGCTCGCCTGGAAAGGGAAAGAGCGGACGAGCGTAGCACGCAGGCTTGAAGCGTGCAGGCGGCGCAACCGGCCGTAAGCGGATGGTCAGGTGCGGCCGGCGGCAACGTGCCGACGATGCGGAACATGCGTGGCGTACAGCAGCGCGCCGGCCTGCAGCGGATGCAGGCCGGACTCAACCTTCGCCGCGGGCGGGGCCGCCCGCGGCGCTACACCCCGACGCCGTCGAGCCACTCCGCGAACATGCGTCGCGCGGCCGTTTCGAGCACGGGGCCGTGCTGCGCGGTATCGGCACGCAACTGGCGTGCGTCGATGCCGGGCATCGCAGCGATTTCGCCGGCGTTCGCGATCAGCCAGGGTTCGAAGCGGTCGGTGCGGATTTCCGGATGGCATTGCAGCGCCAGCACGTGCTGCCCCCACGCGAACGCCTGGTGGCGGCACGCCGGTGTCGACGCGAGATGGATCGCCCCGCCCGGCAAGTCGAACGTATCGCCGTGCCAGTGGAGCATCGACGTCAGCGCGCCGTCGAGATGACGCAGCGGCGACGCGCGGCCGGCATCGGTGAGCGCCAGCGGCGCCCAGCCGAGTTCATGCTGCGCGGCCGGATAGACGCGTGCACCGAGTGCCCGCGCGACGAACTGCGCGCCGAGGCAGATGCCGAGGATCGGCAACCCTGCGTCGATGCGCTGCCGGACGAGCGCCAGGAGCGGCGCAATCGTCGGATACTGCGCATCGTCGTACACGCTGATCGGCCCGCCGAGCACGACGAGCAGCGACGGCTCGAGCACGTCGAGCACCTCGACCCGCGACGATCCGACGTCGACATAGCGCACCCGCCTCCCCCGTTCGCCGAGCACCTGCTCGAAGCTTCCGAGATCCTCGAAATGCACATGGCGGATCGCCACGACTTCAGCGTTCATCATCGGCCTCCCGGTCGATCGACGGACGTCAGCCTGCGAAAATCTTCCAGGTCTTCTTCTGCGTCGCCGCGTCGGCTTCTTCCTGCACCGAGCAGTCGAGACGCAGATCGCTGTCCGTCATCGAGATGTCGAGCGCCGCGCAGTGATGCACGGTCTTCTTCGACAGCTTGCCCGGCTGGAAGTGGGCGCACGTCACGCACATGCGTTGCGGCGGCGTCGCGCCGGCCACCTGCAGCTCGCGCAGCGTCTTCAGCAGCGCGCGATACAGCGTGCCCTGCTCGTCCGCGCCCAGCTTGCCGACCGCCTTCGTCAGGAATTCAGGCCATTGCAGTGCCTTCTTCGCGGCCGTGCGGCCACGCGCCGACAGGCGCACGGCCAGTGCCCGGCCGTCGTCCAGCGCACGGCGCTTCTCGACGAGCCCCTTCGTCTCGAGCGTGCTGACCGCATCGCTCGTGGTGGCCGCGGTGAGCTGCGTCTCGCGCGCGATCTCGCCGAGCCGCATCGGGCCCTTGCGCTGCAGCAGCAGCACGAGAATCTCGCCCTGCGTCGGCGTGAGGCCAGCGCCTTCCGCCCAATCCCATGCCTCGCTCCGCATGGCCGTGCTCAACCGCAGCAGGCTGTGGGTCACACGTCCCGCAGCCTGATTCCCGTAAACGCCTTCGCTCATAGTCTTTTCGCTTTGCCGCCGCCCGGGTTGCCGAGCGGCCGTAGTGTGGAGATCGAATGTCTATCTCAAAACAGACGCTCTCTCTCGAGTGCGTCAGCACGGCCGTCGCGAGGCACACGCGGCGGTCGCGTTCGCGGCGACCGGAGAGACACGCGTCGTTCCGGTGTCCGCAAAGCCGACATTCTAAGCGAGAGCGGAAAATCGCACAGCTAAGTTATCCCCTGCATTCTGTGGAAAATCGCTGGATAACTGAAATTTTTCGTTGTGCCTGCAATGCCGCGCGCCCGCCGAAGGGGGCGCGCCGGCATTTTCCTGTTCGGATCGGCCATCGGTCGAATGGCATCGATCCACCGGGTTATCCCGTGCACAGATCGTTGACTTTGCAGCGGAATATCGGGTTATCCACAGATTTTCAGGACGACTGGCAACGATTTCGGCCCGAAATGATGCCGGCCGTCATTCAGCGAATCGCGACGCGGTCGAGCCTGCAATCTGCAAAACATTTTTTCATTCACGCCAACGTAAGCACTGCTGCCGGACCGTCTCGTTCAGCGATTTTTCCTGTTTGAAAACGGTTCTCAACCACGATGCGTCGTTCACGCGCGCTTTCGCGAGTGCGCCGATCTCGTCGAGCGCCGCGCGCGAACCCAGCGCGGCCGCATGCGGCGCGATCCGGTCGAGCGTGTCGAGGATGTCTTCCGCGATCGTGCGGCGCTCACCCGTCTGAGGATTCACGCAGGTGCCCTCGAGCCCGAAACGGCACGCTTCGAAACGGTTGAACGTGTAGACGAGGTAGTCGTCCTCCGACAGCTTCAGCGGCCGGTCGGTCAGCAGGTAGCGCGCGAGCGTCTGGATGTAGCAGGCGATCGCCGCCGCGCGGTCGACCGACAGCGGCGTGTCCATCACGCGCACCTCGATCGTGCCGTAGCCGGGCTTCGGGCGGATGTCCCAGTAGAAGTCCTTCATCGAATTGACGACGCCCGTGTTCACCATCTTCGTGAAGTACTCCTCGAAGCTGTCCCAGGTCAGCACGAACGGCGCGCGGCCCGACAGCGGGAACGCGAACACCGAATTCAGGCGTGCCGAATGGAAGCCCGTATCGACGTTCTGCACGAACGGCGACGACGCGGACAGCGCGATGAAGTGCGGAATGAAGCGCGACATCGAGTGCAGCAGGAACAGCGCGCTGTCGGGATCGGGGCAGCCGATGTGCACGTGCTGGCCGAACACCGTGAACTGTTTCGCGAGATAGCCGTACAGCTCGGAGATGTACTGGAAGCGCGGCGCATCGTAGATCTGCCGGTCGCTCCATTGCTGGAACGCATGCGTGCCGCCGCCGGCCAGCCCGACGTTCAGCTGGTCGGCCGCCTTCACGAGCACGTCGCGGATCGCATGCAGCTCGCTGACGGCCTGCTCGTGCGAATGGCAGATGCCGGTCGACAGCTCGATCATGCTCTCGGTGATTTCCGGCGTGATGTTGCCGGGGAAGGTCTCGCCCTGGATCAGGCGCATCAGGTCGGATGCAGCCTTGGTCAGGTCGTAGTTGTGCGTGTTGACGACCTGGATCTCCAGTTCGACGCCGAACGTGAACGGTTCGGAATTGACGAAGGTTTCGAGTGCCATGGCAGGTTCCGGAATCAGTTGCTGTCGCTGCGTTCGCCGACCGCCGACAGGCAGCGGTAGACGACGAACGGGCTGACGAGCTGCAGGATCACGATCGAACACATCACGATCGCGCGCAGGTGCGGGTCGAAATTCGGGTAGAGCTGGTACGTATCGTCGACGAGCAGGTACGACAGCGCGGACATCGGCGTGAGCGCGATGCCGAGCGCGATGCCCTGCTTCATCCCGAGGCCGCTCGGCTTCGCGAACGCGGCGACGCCGCCCAGCTTCGCGACGAGCCGCGTGACGATCAGCACGATCGCGAGCAGCCCGCCGAGCGCGATGTCGCCCCACGTGAACGACGTGAGCGTCAGCACGAACAGGATCACCGTCAGCAGCCAGCCGGCCGTGCCGAAATGCTCGGGCCACAGCTGCGGCCGCGCCTCGAGGTTCTTCACGATGATGCCGGCGAGCAGCAGCGTGAGCAGCGTCGACAGCTTCAATGCCTGTGCGACCGCGATCGCGAGCATCACGAGCCCGAACAGCGCGACGAACGAATGCTCGTCGCGCATCGTCGAGGTCATGTGGCGGAACAGGTAGTTGCACGAACGCGCGACGAGATACGCGACGATGAACGAACCGACGATCAGGTAGAGCGGCTGCAGGATCGTCGCGAAAACGTTGCCGTACGCTTCCTGGTGGAGCCAGCTCGTCACGAGCTTGGTCAGCACGATCGCGTACACGCTGTTGAGCGCGGTCAGCGTGATGAGGCGTTGCGACACCTGTCCTTCCGCGCGCAGTTCGGTCTTCAGCTGGATCACCATCGACGGCGACGTCGCGATCGCGATGGCCGACAGCACGAGCGCGACCATGCCCGACACGCCGAGCGCGAGCATCACGAACAGCACGAGCACGAACGTCAGCGTCGCCTCCGCGAGGCTCGATGCGATCAACCATGGATTGCGGCGAATCCATTTCAGGTCGAGACGGCTGCCGAGTTCGAACAGCAACAGGCCGAGCGCGACATTCATCAGCAGTCGCGACGTTTCGTCGGTGCTGGCATCGATCACGCCGAATCCGAACGACCCGGCGATGAGACCGATCACCGCATAACCGGTGATACGCGGCAGGCGCCATGCGCGATAGCACAGCTCGCCGCACAGGCCGGCCGCAAACAGCGCGAGCCCGGCCCAGAACACGGCATCCGGCGCAAGCGGCCAGTTGGGCAGGAATGAGAACGCCGACTTCATCGTGGTGACTTCTCCTTTGGAAGCAACCGCCAGCGACACGGGTTCAAGCGTCAGTAATGGATGCGCGCCGGCTGGGAATCGCCCCGAATGTGATTGTTGTGCTCGACGACGGCGGTACATGGGATCCGCCTGTTCCGCCACAGGGTGGAACGTCGTTCAGGTTGCCGATCTGGATTGTCGGCCTGGTGTGTGAACGGACTGCGCAGATCTCGATGATTCAGATTCGAAATCGTGCCGACCGTTCCATTGAAGCATGTCCGGCGCCTGGCCGAACGAACGCGAAGGAAACCGATTGTGCCACAGCTTTTTCGCTCTGGAACCGATTGAATCGACTCGCGGCGCTGTGCGGCACCACAGGTCTTTGGTTTCAAAGGTTTACTTGTATATATACGTAGTAGAAGTTAACAAAGGACGCACAGTTCTGTGGATAACTTCGGTTTACGCTGACGGATCAATGCCTTGGCGAAACCATAACCGGTTGCACAGGCTGTTCGTGCACAGACATTTGAGTTGAGCAACTTTCGGGCCGTTGCACAGCTGTGCCGAGTTGCCCAGTTTACGTCCACTGTGATTACACACGAAGTGCATGCGGATTCCGCGCGGTTATCCACAGTGTCGAGTGGATAACCTTGCACAGAAAAATCGGGAAACTGTGAGCGATTCGCGTGCCGGTCAGCCAGCGGAACCGGCGCGGCGCGCGCGCAGGGCACGGATCAGGAAGCGTGCGGGGTCGACGGCGTCGGCGAGTTCGCGCTCGAGCGGCCATGGCTCGCCTTCGAGTTGCGATGCGATCAGCTCGGCGCCGAGCGCCGCCCATACGAGGCCGCGCGAGCCGAAGCCGAATGCGCCGTAGAGGCCGGGCGTGCGCGGCAGGTCGCGCGCCTGCGCGCCGCCCAGCGCGCGTGCGTTCGCGAGGGCCTGCGCTTCGTCGGCAAGCGGACCGAATAGCGGCAGGCGATCGCCGACGACCCAGCGGAACGCGACGCGGCCGCGCAGTGTCGCGGGGTCCGGCAGGTCGCCGATCAGGCCCGGCAGCAGGTGTCGTACACGATCGAGATTCTCGACATGGCCGGCCGTGCGCATCGCGCGATCGACGTCGTCGGGTTCGAACGTGGCGCCGATCAGCAGCGTGCCGTCGTCGAGCGGCACCGCGTAACCGTCGCCGATCGTCGGGCACGGCAGCGGCGCCGTGGTGCCCGGCGGCAACAGCGTCAGCTGCCCGCGTACCGGTTGCAGCGCGACATGCCGCAACCCGGCGAGACGCGCGGCGTCGCCCGCGTTCGCGAGCACGACGACGGGCGCTTCGGCGAGCGTCGCGCCCGTATCGTCGAGTGCATGCCATGCATCGCCGCGCCGCTCGAGCCGCGCGACGCCGGTGGACGCAAGCAGGCGTACGCGCTCGCCGGCCGCCGCGTATTGCGCGGCGCACAGCGCGGCCGGCCAGACGGCGCCACCGTGCGGAAACAGCAGGCCGCCATGCGCGACCGGCAGGTTCAGGTGCGCACGTGCGGCGTCGGTATCGAGCAGCGTCACATAGTCGGGCGGTGCGCCGAACGCATCGAATGCGTCGCGCATCCGTGCGAAGTCGTCGGCCGATTCGGCGAGATGAATCATGCCGTGCGTGCTGCGCGCGAACGCATGCCCCGCGCGTTCGAGTGTGCGCCAGCGTGCGATCGCGTGCAGGAAGCCGCTGCGCGTGAGCCGGCTCGCGACGTTGTCGTCGCGTGTCATCAGCGGATGAAACACGCCGGCCGGATTGCCCGACGCTTCGCTTGCGATCCGTTCGTGCCGCTCGATCAGCGTGACGTCCCAGCCGCGCGCGGCCAGGCGTTCGACGACCGCGCAGCCGGCGAGGCCCGCACCGATCACGATCGCGCGACGCGTCGCGACAGGCAGTGCGCGCGGCGGCTCGTGCCGGCGCGAGCGCCAGCGCGGCGCATATTCGCCGACGAGCCGATCGTCGACTTCGCGACACGTGAAACCTGTTTCGCCGAGCGTGTGTTTTACGTCGTCGGAGGTTGCATGCGTCGCAAACGTCGCGTGTTCGCCGGCGAGTTTTGCGAGTGCACGGATCCCGTCGCCCGATGCCGCGGCGCCATCGAGAAAAAACGCATCGGCGCGCACGACGAGCTTCTTCAACATGTCGATCGCATCGCCGAACGCGAGCGTGAGCACCACGCGCCCTTCGTCGAATTCGAGCCGGTGCAGGCCCGGCACGAGCATCGGCCATGCGTCGATCAATGCATCGGCATCCGCTTTCGCCGAGATGGTTGTATCCGCAACCAGTTTTGAAACCGCGCGATGGAGGTCGTCGCGCGAGAACGGATGCGGTTCGACCGCGACGAAATGCAGTCGGTCGCAGCGCGCGGGATCGTCGCGCCACGCGGCCCAGGTCGCGAGGAAGCCGGCGCCCGCGCCGAATTCCGTCGCGACGATCGTGAACGTGCGGCGCTGCTGCCAGCGTGCCGGCAGCCCGTTTGCCGCGACGAACGCGTGATGCGCGAGCGTGCCTGATGCACTGCGATGGAGCTCGCCGAACTCGGGCGAGACGAGCGTGCCGTCGTCGCGAAGCGCGAGCGTGGCGGGTACAAGTCGGTCGGGCATGCGAAACAAAAAACGTGGCAGCCAAGCCTGGCAAGGGATTGCGCGGAGCCGTCCGACCGGCCGTTGGAAAAGGGCAACGGGGCGGCGCACGGTCGGACCGCGCTGCGTATCCTGTCCGGTTGGCGCAGGTCAAAAAACGGGCAATCGACGATTCATTCGGCGAAATACCGATGAAAATCTTTGAAACCCTTGTCGTTATTGGGTTTGCGCTGCGCTATCATAGCAACGCCGTACCGCGGGGTGGCCGCCGGCAAGCCGGAGGGCGCGTCGCGCGGGCCAGGATTCGGCGCTGTGCCGTCGGAGTCTGACTCTCGACGGCACGGTTCGCGCACGTATAATCGGCGCGTTCGCGCTGTTCGTGTCAACCTAACCTGATAAAGGAACCTTAATGAACAAACAGGAACTGATCGACGCCGTCGCCGCCCAAACGGGCGCCAGCAAGGCTCAAACCGGCGAAACGCTGGACACGCTGCTCGAAGTCATCAAGAAGGCCGTGTCGAAGGGTGATGCGGTTCAGCTGATCGGCTTCGGCAGCTTCGGTTCGGGCAAGCGCGCAGCACGTACGGGCCGCAACCCGAAGACGGGCGAAACCATCAAGATCCCGGCAGCCAAGACGGTCAAGTTCACGGCTGGCAAGGCGTTCAAGGACGCCGTCAACAAGCGTTAAACCAGCGCCTGTTCCAAGAAAAACCCGCCTTTCGGCGGGTTTTTTGTTGGGCGCGCGCGGCATTTTTGCCACAGTCCGCGCCGCTCTTGCAAAAGTTAACGGTTACTTTTACAAACGGTTACGACGCGCTCAAGGGTGCACGATCTGCGTATCGCCGTGATCGTCGTCGTCGTGAGAATCGACGTCCCATGCCGGGAACGGATCGTCGAACGCCGCCCATTGCGCCGCGCCGAGTGCGAATTCCGCATCGGTCAGCAGGCACCCGTCGAGCTTCGCGCGCCATGCATCGGCGTCGAGCGCGATACCGATCAACACGAGTTCCTGACGGCGATCGCCGACCGTGCGATCGTCGAGATCGCCGAGCCATTCGGCGCGGATTTCACCGAGCAGCTCGTCGTCGTCCGGCCATTCCGCGCGGTCCTGCGCGGCCCACCAGAGACCGGCCGGACCGTGCCGGCACACGCCGCCCGCCTGCGACAGCGAACCCGCGATGTCGTTGCGCGTCGCGAGCCAGAAGAAGCCCTTGCTGCGCAGCACGCCGGGCCACTCCTGATGCAGCAGCGCCCAGAGCCGTGCCGGGTGAAACGGCCGGCGCGCGCGGTAAACAAAATTGCCGATGCCGAATTCGTCGGCTTCGCCATGCACGTGCGCATGATGTTCGTCATGGCAGTCGGGATCGTCGCAATGCGTGTGATCGTGATCGAGCGACGCGAGCCAGCCCGGTGCGTTCGCGGCTTCGTCGAAATCGAAGCGGCCGGTGTTCAGCACTTCATCGAGCGGCACGTCGCCGAACGTCGACACGACCTGGTGCGCACGCGGGTTGAGCCGCGCGAGGATGTGCTGCAGGCGTGCGAGATCGTCGGCGCTGACGAGGTCGGCCTTGTTGATCACCAGCACGTCGCAGAATTCGATCTGCTCGATCAGCAGCTCGACGAGCGTGCGGTCGTCGTCTTCCGACGCGGCGATGCCGCGCGTCGCGAGCGCGTCGTCGGAGCCGTAGTCGCGCAGGAAGTTGTACGCGTCGACCACGGTAACGAGCGTATCGAGCCGCGCGACGGTCGACAGCGACGTGCCGTCGTCGTCGACGAACGTGAACGTTTCGGCGATCGGCATCGGCTCCGCGATACCGGTCGATTCGATCATGATCGCGTCGAAACGGCCTTCGGATGCGAGGTTGCGGATCTCGACGAGCAGGTCGTCGCGCAGCGTGCAACAGATGCAGCCGTTCGACATCTCGACAAGGCGTTCCTCGACATGCGACAGCGCCTGCGCGTCGCGCACGAGCGAGGCGTCGATGTTGACCGCCGCGAGATCGTTGACGATCACGGCGACTTTCAGGCCCGCGCGGTTCGCGAGGACGTGGTTGAGCAGCGTGGTCTTGCCGGCACCGAGGAAGCCGGACAGCACGGTGACGGGCAACGGCTGGGTCATTGCCGGATTCATGATGATATGCACCAACGGAGAAGATGAAAAAGCGGCCGCGGCGCCCTTCCGGGGCGCGATCGGCCCGCGGACGGGCGAAGTTGCGGCGTGAGATCCGCATTGTGCATCAAACGCGCGCCGGCCGGCCGGCACCGCGTCGGGCCGCGATGCGGCGCGACGTCACTGCACGGGCGGCAGCAGCTTCCACTGCGACAGGATGCCGGCGATCTGCCGCGCATACTTGTCGCGCAGCGACGGCGTTTCGGAATGATAGGCGCCGACGGCCTGCCACGTGTTGCCGTAGCGGTTCATCTTCTGTTTCAGATGCCACGCGGCGATGTAGACGTTCTTGCACGGTTCCATCAGCGTGTCGCGGCCGATGCCGTAGCGCGACAGCGCGGGCAGGTGGATCGAATTGATCTGCATCAGGCCGTAGTCGACCGAGCCGTTCGTATTCTTGTTCAGCGCGCCGGGCCGGTTGCGCGATTCCTGCCACGCGATCGCGCGCAGGATCAGCGGATTGACCTGCTGATATTTAGCGGCTTCGTCGAAACAATCCGCACGAGCGTTTGCGCTGGCGAACCACGCGCCAGTGGCGATCAACGCGATCGAAGCGAACCGTCGTCTGTTCATCGTGCGGAAACGAAAAGGAATTGCGCGAAGGTCGGGAAAACCCGTGCCTGTTATTCGTGCGACGAGAAACGCGCCGCCCGTATCATACCGGCAGACCGTCAGATTGCGACAGGCAGGAATACGGCAGACCGGTTATACCGCATTTCCATGTCGGTTCATCGCGAATCGGGGGCCGATGGCCGGCATGCGGAGAGCCGCGCCTATTCTTACATATTGCATACGATTCGCCGGATACATGTCGTATGTGAGACAGTCCTCGGATCAATGTGATATTTCGGACATGAAAAACTGCTAATGTCGCCTCTTTCGGACTTGGATCCCAGCACTACCGCCGGAAGTGGCCTGAGCCGGCATCGACCCATTCATCCATGACAAGAAATCGCTTCGTTATGCGGCGCGTTGCCACGACCCTCCTCGTCGCCGGCATCATCGCCTCGCAGGCCGCCTACGCTCAGGTCACGCTCAATTTCGTGAATGCGGACATCGACCAGGTCGCGAAAGCGATCGGCGCCGCGACCGGCAAGACCATCATCGTCGACCCCCGTGTGAAGGGGCAGCTCAACCTCGTGGCCGAACGCCCGGTGCCGGAAGACCAGGCGCTGAAGACGCTGCAGTCGGCGCTGCGCATGCAGGGCTTCGCACTCGTGCAGGATCACGGCGTGCTGAAGGTCGTGCCGGAAGCCGATGCGAAGCTGCAGGGCGTGCCGACCTATGTCGGCAATGCACCGCAGGCCCGCGGCGACCAGGTGATCACGCAGGTGTTCGAGCTGCACAACGAATCGGCGAACAACCTGCTGCCCGTGCTGCGGCCGCTGATCTCGCCGAACAACACGGTGACGGCCTACCCGGCGAACAACACGATCGTCGTGACCGACTATGCGGACAACGTGCGCCGCATCGCGCAGATCATCTCGGGCGTCGACAGCGCCGCGGGCGCGCAGGTGCAGGTCGTGCCGCTGCGCAACGCGAACGCGATCGACCTAGCCGCGCAGCTGCAGAAAATGCTCGATCCGGGCGCGATCGGCAACAGCGACGCGACGCTGAAGGTGTCGGTCACGGCCGACCCGCGCACCAACTCGCTGATGCTGCGCGCGTCGAGCGCGTCGCGCCTCGCGGCCGCGAAGCGCCTCGTGCAGCAGCTCGATGCGCCGAGCGCGGTGCCCGGCAACATGCACGTCGTGCCGCTGCGCAACGCCGATGCGGTGAAGCTCGCGAAGACGCTGCGCGGGATGCTCGGCAAGGGCGGCGGCAACGACAGCGGTTCGTCGGCATCGTCCAACGACGCGAACAGCTTCAACCAGAACGGCGGCTCGTCGTCGAGCGGCAACTTCTCGACCGGCACGTCCGGCACGCCGCCGCTGCCGTCGGGCGGCCTCGGCGGCTCGTCGTCCTCGTCCGGGTATGGCAGCGGCTCGTCCGGCGGTGGCCTCGGTACCGGCGGCCTGCTCGGCGGCGACAAGGACAAGAGCGGCGACGACAACCAGCCGGGCGGGATGATCCAGGCAGACTCGGCGACCAACTCGCTGATCATCACCGCGTCCGATCCGGTTTACCGCAACCTGCGCTCGGTGATCGACCAACTCGACGCGCGGCGTGCGCAGGTCTATATCGAGGCGCTGATCGTCGAGCTGAACTCGACGTCGCAGGGCAACCTCGGCATCCAGTGGCAGGTCGCGAGCGGCCAGTTTCTCGGCGGCACGAACCTGAACCCCGGGCTGGGCCTCGGCAACAGCATCATCAACCTGACGGCGGGCGGCTTGACCAACGCAGCTGGCGGGGTCACCGGCGGCGGGCTGGCCTCCAATCTCGGGCAGTTGTCCCAGGGGCTCAATATCGGCTGGCTGCACAACATGTTCGGCGTGCAGGGGCTCGGCGCGCTGCTGCAATACTTCGCGGGCGTGAGCGACGCGAACGTGCTGTCGACGCCGAACCTGATCACGCTCGATAACGAGGAAGCGAAGATCGTCGTCGGCCAGAACGTGCCGATCGCGACCGGCTCGTATTCGAACCTGACGAGCGGCACGACGAGCAACGCATTCAATACCTACGACCGCCGCGACGTCGGCCTGACGCTGCACGTGAAGCCGCAGATCACCGACGGCGGGATCCTGAAGCTGCAGCTCTATACCGAGGATTCGGCGGTCGTCAGCGGTACCACGAACGCGCAGACCGGCCCGACCTTCACGAAGCGCTCGATCCAGTCGACGATCCTCGCGGACAACGGCGAGATCATCGTGCTTGGCGGCCTGATGCAGGACAACTACCAGGTATCGAACAGCAAGGTGCCGCTGCTCGGCGACATCCCGTGGATCGGCCAGCTGTTCCGTTCCGAATCGAAGGTGCGCGCGAAAACCAACCTGATGGTGTTCCTGCGCCCGGTGATCATTTCCGATCGCAATACCGCGCAGGAAGTCACGTCCAACCGCTACGACTACATCCAGGGCGTGACGGGTGCGTACAAGTCGGACAACAACGTGATCCGCGACAAGGACGATCCGGTCGTCCCGCCGATGCCGATCGGCCCAAGCCAGGGCGGCACGGCCGCCGGCAACCTGTTCGATCTCGACAAGATGCGTCGCCAGCAGCTGCAGCGCCAGGTCGTGCCGGTGCCGGCCCAGCCGTTGCCCGAGGCCACGCCCGCGCAGCCGCAAAGCGTGCCGCAGCAGGCGGTGCCGCAACAGCCGCTGACCACCGCACCGGGAGCCTCGCAGTGAGCGACGTGCACGCGTCTTCCGCTCACGACGGCGCGCCGGGCGAACGCCAGCCGCCGTCGCCGCTCGCCGCGCGGATGCTGCCGTACGGCTTCGCGAAGAGCGGCCAGGTGCTGATCGCGCACCAGCTCGACGACACGCTCGAGGTGTGGATCAGCGAACGCACGAGCGATGCCGCGCTCGCGGAAATCGCGCGCAACTTCGGCTCGATCGCCGTGCACCACGTGCCGGCCGACGAGCTCGCGCAGGCGATCAACCAGGCGTACGCGCGCCAGGACGGCAGCGCTGCGCAGGTGGTCGGCGAGGTCGAGGGCGAAGTCGACCTGTCGCGGTTGATGCAGGACATCCCCGAAGTCGAGGATCTGCTCGAGTCGGAAGACGACGCGCCGATCATCCGGATGATCAACGCGCTGCTCACGCAAGCCGCGCGCGAGCAGGCATCGGACATCCACATCGAGCCGTTCGAGAATGCGTCGGTCGTGCGTTTTCGCGTCGACGGCACGCTGCGCGACGTCGTGCGCCCGAAGAAGGCGCTGCACGGCGCGCTGATCTCGCGGATCAAGATCATGGCGCAGCTCGACATCGCGGAGAAACGCCTGCCGCAGGACGGCCGCATCACGCTGCGCGTCGGCGGCCGGCCGGTCGACGTGCGTGTGTCGACGCTGCCGACCGGGCACGGCGAGCGCGCGGTGCTGCGTCTGCTGGAAAAGGACGCGCAGCGCCTGAACCTCGAGGCGCTCGGGATGGGCCGCGACACGCTCGTCCAGTTCGACAAGCTGATCGCCCGCCCGCACGGCATCGTGCTCGTCACGGGCCCGACCGGTTCGGGCAAGACGACCACGCTGTACGCGTCGATGTCGCGGCTCGAAACCGCGACGACCAACATCATGACCGTCGAGGACCCGATCGAATACGACCTCGGCGGCATCGGCCAGACGCAGGTGAACGAGCGGATCGGGATGACCTTTGCCCGTGCGCTGCGCTCGATCCTGCGCCAGGATCCGGACGTGATCATGATCGGTGAAATCCGCGACCTCGAAACCGCGCAGATCGCGGTGCAGGCGTCGCTCACGGGCCACCTGGTGCTCGCGACGCTGCACACGAACGACGCGGCGTCCGCCGTCACGCGCCTGACCGACATGGGCGTCGAGCCGTACCTGCTCGCGTCGTCGCTGCTCGGCGTGCTCGCGCAGCGCCTCGTGCGCCAGCTCTGCCCCGTATGCAAGGAAGAGCGGCACGAGGACGGCCGCACCGTGTGGCATCCGGTCGGCTGCGACAAGTGCGGGCATTCGGGTTATGCGGGCCGGCGCGGCGTGTACGAATTGCTGCTGGTCGACGAATCGATCCGCACGCTGATCCACCGCAACGCGGCCGATGCCGAGATTCTCGCCGCCGGCCGTGCGGAAGGGATGCGCACGCTGCGCGACGATGCCGAGCGCTGGCTCGCGTCCGGCGCGACGTCGCTCGAGGAAGTGCTGCGCGTGACGGGAGGCGCATAGCGCGATGCCGGCATTTCGTTTCGAAGCAATCGATTCGGCGGGACGCGCGCAGAAGGGCGTGATCGACGCCGACAGCGCGCGCGCCGCGCGCGGCCAGCTGCGCACGCAGGGGCTCACGCCGCTCGTCGTCGAGCCGGCCGCCAGCGCGACGCGCGGCGCGCGTTCGCAGCGGCTCGCGTTCGGCCGCAAGCTGTCGCAGCGCGAACAGGCAATCCTCACGCGCCAGCTCGCGAGCCTGCTGATCGCGGGGCTGCCGCTCGACGAGGCGTTGGGCGTGCTGACCGAGCAGGCCGAGCGCGACTACATCCGCGAACTGATGGCCGCGATCCGCGCCGAGGTGCTCGGCGGCCATTCGCTCGCGAATGCGCTGGGCCAGCATCCGCGCGACTTCCCGGAAATCTACCGCGCGCTGGTCGCGGCCGGCGAACACACCGGCAAGCTCGGCATCGTGCTGTCGCGTCTCGCCGACTACATCGAGCAGAGCAACGCGCTGAAGCAGAAGATCCTGCTGGCGTTCACCTATCCGGGGATCGTCACGCTGATCGCGTTCGGCATCGTCACGTTCCTGCTGAGCTACGTCGTGCCGCAGGTCGTCAACGTGTTCGCGAGCACGAAGCAGCAGTTGCCGATCCTCACGGTCGTGATGATGGCGCTGTCGGATTTCGTGCGGCACTGGTGGTGGGCGATCCTGATCGCGTTCGTGCTGGTCGTGTGGTTCGTGAAGGCGACGCTGTCGCGCGACGGGCCGCGGCTCGCGTTCGACCGCTGGGTGCTGACCGCGCCGCTCGCGGGCAAGCTCGTGCGCGGCTACAACACGGTGCGCTTCGCGAGCACGCTCGGCATCCTGACCGCGGCCGGCGTGCCGATCCTGCGCGCGTTGCAGGCGGCCGGCGAGACGCTGTCGAACCGCGCGATGCGCGCGAACATCGACGATGCGATCGTGCGCGTGCGCGAAGGCTCCGCGCTGTCGCGCGCGCTGAACAACGTGAAGACGTTTCCGCCGGTGCTCGTGCACCTGATCCGTTCGGGCGAGGCGACGGGCGACGTGACGACGATGCTGGATCGCGCAGCCGAAGGTGAAGCGCGCGAGCTCGAGCGTCGCACCATGTTCCTGACGAGCCTGCTGGAGCCGCTGCTGATCCTGGCGATGGGCGGCATCGTGCTCGTGATCGTGCTGGCGGTGATGCTGCCGATCATCGAGCTGAACAACATGGTGCAGTGACGTGACGGCCTGACTGTCAGGCCGTCACCGTTCAGCGCATCAACGCATGTAGATCGCGGGGGACGGCGTGTTCGCCGGGAGCTGGATTTCGGCGCGGGCGCCGTTGCGGTCGACGATGATCGAGCGCGGGCGGACTTCGGCGAGCTTCGCGCCGGGCGTGACCTCCGCGCCGAGCGACACGGCGCGCGGCGGTTCGCCGCCGACGCCGACGATCGCGGCACCGCCATGATCGAGCGCGAGAATGCCGAACAGGTGGATGTCCTGGACGGGATTCTTGTCGAGCTGGCCGCCGAAGAGCGCGGCGGCGTCCTCGGTGCGGATCGGCAGCCGCGCGGCGGCGGCGGGCAGCGGCGCTTCGCGGGCCGACAGCGTGACGACCCAGTAGGTGGCCGTCGCGCACAAACCCGCGAAGAGGGCTAGGGAAAGGATCCGGATCGAGAGCGCGTTCATGCGCGCTATTGTACGGATGTATATGAAATTTGCGTTGGGTGAAAGCCCTCGACGATGCGCGCCTTACAATGCGTGCTCCGCGCCCGCGGGACCGGAAGCTTGTCGTCAGGCAATCGTCCGGTGCGCGGGGTGCGTCACTCAATCGACGACATTTTTTGGAAGAGGTAGTCAGTCATGCAAACGTGGATCACTCGCCGCAACGCGGCCGTGCGTCGTCAGCGCGGTTTCACGCTGATCGAGATCATGGTGGTGGTCGCGATCCTCGGGATCCTGGCGGCGCTGATCGTGCCGAAGATCATGAGCCGCCCGGACGAGGCGCGCCGCATCGCCGCGAAGCAGGACATCGGCACGATCATGCAGGCGCTCAAGCTGTACCGTCTCGACAACGGCCGCTATCCGACCCAGGAGCAGGGCCTGAATTCGCTGGTCCAGAAGCCGACCACCGATCCGATCCCGAACAACTGGAAGGACGGCGGCTATCTCGAACGCCTGCCGAACGACCCGTGGGGTAACGGGTACAAGTACCTGAACCCGGGCGTGCACGGCGAGATCGACGTGTTCAGCTACGGCGCCGACGGCAAGGAAGGCGGCGAAGGCAACGATACCGACATCGGTTCGTGGCAATAAGCCGGCACTGATCGACCCGACGTTCCATTTCCGTTCTTCATGCCCGCCATTCGCACGGCCTCCCGCTGCGGTCGCGATCGCCGTGTGCGTCGTGGCGCGTTGTCGTCCGTACCGGCACGTGCCGACGGCGGCCCGATGAAGCACGGCGCGCCGCGGCGTCGCGCGCGTGGCTTCACGCTGCTCGAAATGCTGGTCGTGCTGGTGATTGCGGGGCTGCTTGTGTCGCTCGCGTCGCTGTCGCTGACGCGCAATCCGCGTACCGACCTGCGTGAAGAGGCGCAGCGCGTCGCGCTGCTGTTCGAGACGGCCGGCGACGAAGCGCAGGTGCGCGCGCGGCCGATCGCATGGCAGCCGACCGAGCACGGTTTCCGGTTCGACGTGAGCTCGCCCGACGGCTGGCGCACGCTGCGCGACGACCTGCTGCGCCCGCGCGACTGGGACGGCGGCGTCACGGGCGCCGAGATCGACTACCCGGGTTCCGACACGCATGCGAATCGCGTCGTGTTCGGTACCGAAAGCATCGACACACCGGTGCGCGTGACGCTGCATTCAACCGCCGGCAGCGCGACGATCGTCGGCACCGGCAACGGCCGCTACGAGGTGCAATGACGATGCGTCGTCGCCTGCCCTCCTCCCTTTCTTCATCGCGCGGTTTCACGATGATCGAGGTGCTCGTCGCACTCGCGATCATCGCGGTCGCGCTCGCCGCGTCGATCCGTGCGGTCGGCACGATGGCGAACAACGCGTCCGACCTGCATCGCCGGCTGCTGGCCGGCTGGAGCGCCGACAACGCGCTCGCGCAGTTGCGGCTCACGCATGCGTGGCCGGAGGTCGGCGAGCAGAGCTTCGACTGCTCGCAAGGCAACGTGCAGCTCGTCTGCACGCAGCGTGTGAGCACGACGCCGAACCCGGTGTTCCGGCGCGTGCGGATTTCGGTGAGCATGCCTGGCCAGTCCGGCGTGCTCGCGCAGATGGTGACGGTGGTCGCGAATGAAACCAGCCGTCCGCTCTGACGCGCCGATGCGCCGCCCGTCCGCCCGCCGCGCCCGCGGCTTCACGCTGATCGAGCTGATGATCGCGATCGCGATCCTCGCAGTGGTCGCGATCCTCGCGTGGCGCGGGCTCGACCAGATCATGCGCGGCCGCGACAAGGTGGCGGCCGCGATGGAAGACGAACGCGTGTTCGCGCAGATGTTCGACCAGATGCGGATCGACGCGCGGCTCGCCGCGACCGACGACGAGGCCGGCCAGCCGGCGATCGGCGTCGCCGGCAATACGCTGCAGATCGTGCGCGAACTCGAGGTGCCGGGCGCCGCGCCGCGGCTGCAGGTGGTCCGCTACCGGATCGCCGGCGGGCGCGTCGTGCGCTATGCATCGCCGCCGATCGACGACGCGAACCGGCTGCGCACCGTGCTGAAGGACAGCAGCGTCGAAGGCTGGAGCTGGGTCGCGCTGATGGGCGGCGTCGGCGCGATCGACGCGAAGCTGTACGTGCCGCGCGTGGGCTGGACCACCAACCTGCAGACGGCCGACGACGCGCTCGCGCAGAACAACGATGCGCTCAAGGTGCCGCAGATCGGCAACGCGCCGCCGGCGCGCGCGGTGACGGGGCTGCAGGTCAGCATCGGCGCGACGTCGCTGCGCGTGCCAGTCACGCGCATCTTCCTCGTCGGGGAATGACGATGCGCGCGCGCCCTTCCCGTCGCTCCTCGTTCAACCGTGCTGCCGCACGCATGCAGGCACGCGGCCGCCAGCGCGGCGCCGCGATCATCACCGCGCTGCTGGTCGTCGCGCTGTCCGCGATCCTCGTCTCGGGGATGCTGTGGCGCCAGCAGGTGCAGATCCGCCGCATCGAGAACCAGCGCGTGATCGCGCAGGCGCAGTGGGTCGCGCGCGGCGCGCTCGACTGGACGCGGATGATCCTGCGCTCCGAAGGCGATACGGCGCCCGGCATCACCTATCTCGGCGGGATCTGGGGCGTGCCGATCGCGAAGACGAAGCTGTCGGATTTCCTCGGCCGGATCGGCGCACCCAACGACAGCGGCGGCGAAGACACCTATATCTCCGGCTCGATCGAGGACGCGCAGGCGAAGTTCAACCTGCGCAACCTCGTGTCGTCGCCGGCGCCCGGCGTGCTGCAGTTGAACGTCACGCAGCTCCAGGCATTCCAGCGCCTGCTGACGACGCTCGGCTACGACGGCGCGTTCGCGAAGCGCATCGCGCTGCAGGTGCGCGCGGGCCTGCTGCATTCGGCGACGCGCTTCCAGATGCCGAACCTGCCCGGCGGCGGCGGCACCGCGGCGAACGCCGCGACTGCGCCGGTGACGAGCGGCGACCTGCAGGGCAGCGGCTTCACCGACGATCCCGGGCTTTCCGGCGGCGATCGCGGGCCCGCGCCGCTGATGATGACGAGCGTCGACAGCCTGCTCGACGTCGACGGCGTGACGCCCGAGATGGTCGCGCGGCTGCGCCCGTTCGTTACCGTGCTGCCGACCACGACGCCCGTGAACATGAATACCGCGCCGGCCGAAGTGATCGCCGCGCTGATACCGGGGATGAGCGTGTCGTCCGCGCAGGCGCTCGTGTCGCGCCGCGAGACCGTGTTTTTCCGGAACGTCGGCGACGTGCAGCTCGCGCTGCGCGGCGCCGGCGCGCCGCCGAACGTGACGATCGACTCGAGCCTCGTCGACGTCAATTCGAGTTATTTCATCGTGCACGGCCGGATCCAGCACGATCGCGCGGAGGTCGACCGCACCTCGCTCGTGTATCGTGATCCGACCACGCACTCGACGCGGGTCGTGCGTATCCGCGACCAGCTATAACGACGCCAATCGGGAGAGGAGCTCTTGTGAGCACGTTGATTGTTTCTTTGCCGCCGCGCGAGCCTGCCGTGCCGTTGCAGGAATGGCAGTGGCCCGAGCTGCCGTTCACGCTCGTCGACAAGGCCGGCCAGGTGCAGCGTGCGGGGCGCGCCGCGCTCGCGCTGCTGCCGCGCGCGAACGCGACGGTGCTGATCGTCGCCGCGCGCGACGTGCTGCTGCTGGCCGCGACCGTGCCGCCGCTGAAGGGGCCGAAGCTGCGCCAGGCGCTGCCCAACATCGTCGAGGATCAGCTGATCCAGGATCCGCTCGGCTGCCACATCGCACTCGATCCCACCGCGCTGCCCGACGGGCGCCGCGTGCTGGCCGTCGTCGATCGCGCGTGGTTCCGCACGATCTTCGACGCGTTCACGGCCGCCGGCCACCGGCACCTGAGCGCGGTGCCCGCCACCCGCTGCCTGCCGGCGCCGCGCGCGTCGGCCGAACCGGCAGCGGCCGCGCCGGCCGACGGCGAGAGCACCGTCGCCGCGCTCGCCACGGATGCCGTCGAGCCGGCCGCCCGTCCGGCGACGGTCGCCGCGGTGCTCGGGCTCGCGACGTCGGTCGAACCGGTGCTCGTCGAGGCCGGCGCGCAGCCGGCCGCAGCCGGTGCGCCGCGCCTTGAACTCGCCGTGGCGCGCGGCGCGCTCGGCGAAGGCTTCGCGGCGCCTGCGGCGCGCGCGGCCGGCACGCTGGCCGCGCTCGCACGCGGCGGCGACGTCGAACTGTACGAACTCGGCGAACCGGGCGCGGAGCCGCGGCTCGCATCGGTCGGCCGACCTGATTCGGCGCTGTTGCCGGGCGCCGCCCCGCTGCCGTTCGACACGTTCGCGCGCCGCGCGCTCACCGAGAAGTTCGATCTGTGCCAGTTCGAATTCGAGTCGCAGCCGTGGCGCTTCGACCGCGCGACGGTGAAGCGCCTGCGCGTGCCGCTCGCGCTCGCCGCGGCGACGCTCGGCGTCGCGGTGATCGGGATGAACCTGCACTGGTGGAAGCTGTCGCGCGAGCGCGATGCGCTGTCCGCGCAGATTACCGAGACGCTGCTGTCCGCGTTCCCGAAGACGACGACGGTGCTCGATCCGCCCGCGCAGATGCAGCGCCAGCTCGACCAGCTGCGCCTCGCGGCCGGCGAGCTGTCGCCGAACGATTTCCTCGCGCTGTCGAGCGGGCTGTCGCGCTCGATGGGCGCGCTGCCGCTGAACGGCATCGCGTCGCTCGACTATCACGACCGGCGGCTCGACGTCGGCTTCAAGCCGGAGGTCAAGGTCGATCCCGATTTCACGCAGCGCCTCGCACGTAACGGACTGTCCGGCGAAGTCGACAGCAACACGGGCAAATGGACGATCCGGAGCCGCTCATGAAAACCGAACAACTGAACCAGACGCTGGCCCAGTTCTGGGGTGAGCGCTCGCCGCGCGAGAAGACGCTGCTCGGCTGGGGCGGCGCCGTGCTGGCCGTCGCGATCGCGTATTCGGTGCTGTGGTCGCCCGCGCAGGAAGGCCGCGCCCGGATCCAGCGCGAGCTGCCGACGATGCGCCAGGAACTCGCGCAGATGACCGCGCAGGCGAACGAGGCGAAGTCGCTGACGGCCGCCGCGCAGGGCGTCGCGCCGACCGGCCTCGCGCTGAAGGACGCGCTGACCGCGTCGCTGTCCGATCACGGGCTGCAGGGCGCGCAGGTGCAGATCGTCGGCAACGGCGTGCAGATCCAGATGAAGAACGTGTCGTTCCCGGCGTGGACGCAGTGGCTCGACGATGCGCGCCGGCAGTTCAAGGTGCAGGTCGGCGAGGCGCACGCGACCGCGCTGAAGGACGACGGCCAGGTCGACCTGACGGCCGTGATGCAACCTTCCGTACAGAAATAGATGACGCAGTGGACGACGCAAGCGACGGTCGGCCGATGAGGCCGGGGATGAAACGGCTCGCCGCCGTATTGCCGTGGGTGCTGGCGGGCGGGTTGGCGACGGCGGTGACGCTCGTCGCGCTCGCGCCGGCCGCGTGGATCGCGCCGCAGTTCGCACGCGCGACCGGCGGGCACGTGAATCTCGTCGACCCGGACGGGTCGCTGTGGCACGGTTCGGGCACGCTGATGCTCGCGCCGGGCGCCGACCAGAGCGCGGCGACGCTGCTGCCGGGCCGGGTCGAATGGACCACGCGCTTCTGGCCGCTGCTGACCGGGCGCGTGCAGATGCGCATGCGGCAGACCGAGGCGATGCCCGATGCCGTCACGCTCGATGCGACGTGGCACGGCGCGGTGCTGTCGGCGGGCACGATGGCCGTGCCCGCGTCGCTGCTCGCGGGGCTCGGCACGCCGTTCAACACGCTCGACCTGCAGGGCGACGTGCGGGTCGGCTGGAGCGACTGGCGCCTGTTCGGCAACAACGCGTTCGGCCAGCTGACGGTGACGATCGACTCGATGAGTTCGCGCGTGTCGCGCGTGAAGCCGCTCGGTTCGTACCGCGCGGTGCTGCAGGCGAAGGGTGTGGGCGCCGATCTCGACCTGTCGACGACGCAGGGCCCGCTGTTCCTCGACGGGCACGGCAACTTCGGTCCCGGCCAGGGATCGTTCCGCGGCACCGCGCATGCGGCGCCCGAACAGCAGGCGAACCTCGCCGGGCTGCTGAACCTGCTCGGCCATCCGATCGGGAACAACGAGGTATCGCTGATCTTCGGCGACGCGCAGCGCTGACGCGCGCGGTGCGCACATGCGCACACTAATGTGCGATCAACGGGGATTATTTTTACTGAAATCGCCGCCGGCAGGGTTGCAATACACCGGCGCGTCTATCGATTCAGATATCAAGACGCCGGGCAATGAAACGAAGGGCCGGCAAAGCCGGCCCTCGCAACTTACTTGTCGCCCGTCGGCGTTTTCAGAACCCAGTGCCGTTCGCCGTTAGGCGTGGGCGGCATGATATTGCCGATACCGATGGAGCGTGTGTCACTCGGATTTCCAACGGGATGCCACGTACCACCCTGCGGGCATTTTTCTCCGATATTTGCGGTCATTTTAGTCGTTTCCTTATTAATGTTGAATTCGCATCATGGCGCTGATGCAGTGAATTCGTAAGCTGAGACGTTAATAAGTTCAACGATTTTATTTTGAGATAATTGGAAGGCGAAAAAATCAACTTTTATCTATCGCCTGTCGAATTTAATTATCGATTTTTAGGACGTGAACGAAAGATGCCATTTTCACCATTCTCTTTGCAAAGCGATATGGCATGCAGTCGTTCGACCGAGCGTGACTTTTATTTCTGAGCGACCGGCGTGGCCGCTGCGCCGCTCGCGGGCACCGGCGCCGCCATGCCGCCGTTCTCGCGCGTCATGTCCGCCACGTCCCAGCCGCCGCCGAGCGCCTTCACGAGCCCGACCGACGACACCATCCGCTGGCCGGCGATCGTCGCGAGCTTCTGCTGCGCGGTGAATGCGGTGGTCTGCGCGGTCAGCACGTTCAGGTACGCGACCGTGCCGGCCTTGTACTGGTTCGTGACGATCGCGAGCGAATGCTCGGCGCTGTCGACGGCCTGTCGCTGCACGTCGATTTCCTGCGCGAGGATGCGCTGCGACGCGAGGTTGTCCTCGACGTCCTGGAACGCGGTGAGCACCGCGAGGCGATACGCGGCGACGTCCTGGTCGTAGGTCGCGCGCGCGGCATCGGTCTGCGCGGCGCGCAGCCCTGCGTCGAACAGCGTGGCCGCGAGCTGCGGGCCGACCGTCCAGAAACGCGCCGGCAGCGTGAACAGCTGCGACCACACCGAGCTCTGGAAGCCGCCGGTGGCCGACAGCGTCAGCGTGGGGAAGAACGCGGCGATCGCGACGCCGATCTGCTCGTTCGCGGCCGCCGCGCGGCGCTCGGCCGCCGCGATGTCGGGCCGGCGTTCGAGGATCGCGGACGGCACGTCGACCGGCGTGATCGGCGGCTCGGACGCGAGCGGGTTCGGCGGCAGCGAGAAGGTCGACGCCGGTTCGCCGATCAGCGTCGCGATCGCATGCTCGTACTGCGCACGCGCGACGCCGTTGTCGATCTGCGCGGCCTGCGCGCTCTGCAGCTGCGTCTGCGCCTGGATCACGTCGGCGCGTGCGGCGACGCCCTGCGCGTACTGGTTCTGCGTGAGCTTCAGCGACTGTTCGTACGACTTCACGGTGTCGTCGAGCAGCTTTTGCAGCGCATCGGACGTGCGCAGCTGGAAATAGGTCTGCGCGAGCAGCGCCTGCTGCGACAGCCGTGCATTCGCGAGGTCGGCCGCGGCCGCCGCTTCGCCGGCGCGCTGCGCGCTGACGGTGCGGCTCACCTTGCCCCACAGGTCGGGTTCCCAGCTGGCGTCGAGGCCGACGCTGTAGCTGTTGTTGATCGACCCGGTCGATCCGCTGCCGAAACTCGACGACGAGCCCGACGACACCGACGTGCGCGGCGAGCGGGCACGCGAGCCCGACGCGGTCAGCCCGACGGTCGGGAAATACGCGGCGCGCGCTTCGGTGACGAGCGCGCGCGCCTGCCGATAGGCGGCCGCCGATTGCGCGATGGTCTGGTTCGACGCGTTGAGCTTGCCGATCAGCGTATCGAGCTGCGGATCGTTGTAGACCGCCCACCACGGGCCGCGGTCGCCGCGGTCGGCCGGTTGCGCGACCTTCCAGCCGGCCGGCGCTTCCTTGAAGGCGGCGGGGATCGACGTGTCGGGCCGATGATAGTCGGGCCCGACGGCGCAGCCGGCGAGCAGCGCGGCCGTCGCAACGGCGACGGCGGCGCTCAGCGGGCGAAGGGCGCGCGGGAGGGGGGCGTACGGCATGGTGGTTTTCCTGTCTGGGCGTGACGGCCGGCGAGCGGCGTCGCGCGATGCGGTCGTCATGCCGCTGGCGGACAAATGGTAACTGACGGCGGAGAAGCTGCGCAGCCCTAAGGGTACGGTGCGCGAAGGCCTGATTGTGTTACCGGCGCGGCTGGCCGGTTTACCGGCCATTACGGATCGCTTGCGGGAAAACGGACGTGCGACGCCTGCCGCGCGGGGCGCAGCAGGCGCCGGGCCGGATCAGGCGGGACAGTGGGTGAAGTCAGCGGGTGAAGGGTCAGTGGCAGCGCACCGGCACCGCGACGGGCTCGGCGGCGGGCCGCCATGGCGACGGCTCCGTGGCGGCCGGCTGGCTCGTGCGGCGGGCGCCGTCCTTCGCGTTGCGCTGCCGGCGATGATCGAACCACGCGAACCCGAGCGCCGCGAGCGAGCCGCCCGGCACGACCAGCATCGTCACGTACAGCGCGATCTTCCAGCCGCGGTGCGGCCCGGAAAACACATGATGAGCGGTATCGGTCAGGTTGCGGCGCAGCGCGCCGGCGGCATTTTTCAGGAACAGCATCGCGAACATCCTCGGGGTGCCCGGCAGCGCGGGCGCATCGGTCAGAACATCGTCTCCGCAGTGCAGCATGCACGTCGTAACTGGTTGACTGAAATAATATTGACTAAGCAATCATTTTTCAAGATACTGGGCGCGTTTTAACCTGAAACGCACTATTGCTGCGCGCGCAATCGTATGACCGGCGGCCTCTACGATCCCGAGAACATCGCGCTTGAAACGAGCCTCGGCTATTACCTGTCGAAGGCGAAGCAGGCGCTCGTCGAGCGGATGGATCGCGCGCTCGAGCCGCTCGATCTCACCGCGCAGCAGATCGGCGTGATCCTGCTGCTGTCGCGCGGTTATGCGCGCACGCCGTTCGAGCTGTCGCGCAAGATGTCGTACGACAGCGGTTCGATGACGCGGATGCTTGACCGGCTCGAACGCAAGGGGTTGATCGCACGCTCGCGCAGCGAGCAGGACCGCCGGATGATCGAGCTGACGCTGACCGAGCGCGGTGCCGATGCCGCCCGCGCGCTGCCGTCGCTGGTCGCGACCGTGCTCAACGCGCAGCTCGAAGGCTTCTCGGCCGACGAACTCGCGACGCTCACCGGCCTGCTGCAGCGCTTCATCGCCAACGGGCTCGGCACGCCCGGTTGTCCGAAGCCCGACGAAGACGCCTGATGTGCGCGGAGGCCCCATGTCTAGGTTAAGCATTCGCTTATTTCTCTGTCTGGGCAGAAGATGACAGGACACGCGCTCCGCTTTTTCCCTTTTTCGTTCCACCCGGCCGGGCCGCGCTGCGTCGCGCGCCCGTGCGTTGTGCCGGCGCCTCGTGTGCGCCGCGTCTAGGAGATTCCGATGTCCGCCACCACGGCATCCGCCGCCTCCCCCGCCGCCGAACCCGCGCCGCTGTCCGGCGGAACGCTCGCGCTGCTCACCGTCGGGCTCGCGCTCGGCACCTTCATGGAGGTGCTCGACACGTCAATCGCGAACGTCGCGGTGCCGACCATCTCGGGCAGCCTCGGCGTCGCGACCAGCGAAGGCACCTGGGTGATCTCGTCGTATTCGGTCGCATCCGCGATCGCGGTGCCGCTCACCGGCTGGCTCGCGCGGCGGGTCGGCGAGGTGCGGCTGTTCACGCTGTCGGTGCTCGCGTTCACGATCGCGTCCGCCCTGTGCGGCTTCGCGACCAACTTCGAGACGCTGATCGCGTTCCGGCTGCTGCAGGGCCTCGTGTCGGGGCCGATGGTGCCGCTGTCGCAGACGATCCTGATGCGCAGCTATCCGCCCGCGAAGCGCGGGCTCGCGCTCGGGCTATGGGCGATGACGGTGATCGTCGCGCCGATCTTCGGCCCGTTGCTGGGCGGCTGGATCAGCGACAACTACACATGGCCGTGGATCTTCTACATCAACCTGCCGATCGGCATCTTCTCCGCGGCCTGCGCGTATTTCCTGCTGCGCGGCCGCGAGACGAAGACGTCGAAGCAGCGGATCGACGCGATCGGCCTCGCGCTGCTCGTGATCGGCGTGTCGTGCCTGCAGATGATGCTCGACCTCGGCAAGGACCGCGACTGGTTCAACTCGTCGTTCATCGTCGCGCTGGCGCTGATCGCGGTCGTGTCGATCGCGTTCATGCTCGTATGGGAGGCGACGGAGAAGGAGCCGGTGGTCGACCTCACGCTCTTCAAGGACCGCAACTTCGCGCTCGGCGCGCTGATCATCTCGTTCGGCTTCATGGCGTTCTTCGGCTCGGTCGTGATCTTCCCGCTGTGGCTGCAGACGGTGATGGGCTACACGGCCGGCAAGGCCGGCCTCGCGACTGCGCCGGTCGGGCTGCTCGCGCTCGTGCTGTCGCCGCTGATCGGCCGCAACATGCACCGGCTCGACCTGCGGATGGTCGCGAGCTTCGCGTTCATCGTGTTCGCGGGCGTGTCGCTGTGGAACGCGACGTTCACGCTCGACGTGCCGTTCAACCACGTGATCCTGCCGCGGCTCGTGCAGGGGATCGGCGTCGCGTGCTTCTTCGTGCCGATGACGACGATCACGCTGTCGAGCATCTCCGACGAGCGGCTCGCGAGTGCGTCGGGGCTGTCGAACTTCCTGCGCACGCTGTCCGGCGCGATCGGCACCGCGGCCAGTTCGACGTTCTGGGAGAACGACGCGATCTACCACCATGCGCGGCTGTCGGAATCGGTGAGCATCTACGCGCAGAACACGACCGACTACCAGGGCGCGCTCGCGCAGCTCGGCATCGTCGGGCAGACGGCCAATGCGCAGCTCAACCAGCTCGTCACCCAGCAGGGCTTCATGATGGCGACGAACGACTTCTTCCACCTGTCGGCGGTGATGTTCATCGCGCTCGCGGCGCTCGTGTGGATCACGAAGCCGAAGAAGGGGGCGGGGCCCGCGATGGGGCATTGAGGACCCGACGGGCGGCCATCATGGCCGCCCTTTTTGTTTCACCGTTCGCTTCATCGCCCGGTGGTCCGACCTCACTCCCTCGCCCGCAATCCCCCGAACGCCAGATCGTCGGCCGGCGCGAGCGGCAGCGTCGCCCGCGCGACGTCGAGCCACGCGCGCGCCGCGTGCGACAGGTAGCCCTTCTTCAGCCAGCCGAGCGCGATCGCCCACGTGATTTCCGGCTCGACGATCGGCCGGCACGTGAACTGGCTGGCGTCGAGCCGCCGGCAATACGGCTCGGGCAGCAGCGCGATGCCGACGCCCGCATGCACGAGCGCGGCCATGAAATCCCAGTGGCCGCTGCGGCTCACGATCGACGGCGTGAAGCCGACCTGCCGGCACGCATCGAGCACCGCGTCGTGCAGTGCGAGGCTTTCCGCATAGAACACGAACGACTCGCGCGCGAGATCGGCGAGCGGCACGGCCGCGTGATCCTCCCAGCGCGACTCGCGCGGCGCGACGAGCCACAGCGGCGCGCGCACCATCGGCAGCCGCTCGAAGGTGCCGGGATCGACCGGCTCCAGCAACCCGCCGAGCTCCAGCTCGCCCGACGTCAGCGCGGCCTCGATCATCCGCGCGCCCTGCTCGAACAGCTTCAGCTCGATGTTCGGGTAGCGCTGCTTGTACGCGGCGATGATCGGCGTGAACAGCGAACCGCCGAGCGGCGGGATGCCGATCGTCAGCTCGCCGCGGCCGAGCGTACCGAGATCCTTCAGCTCCGACTGCAGCTGCGCCTGCGCGGCGAGCACGTCCTGGCCGCGCTGGAACACGATCCGCCCCGCATCGGTCAGCACCATCTGCCGGCCGTCGCGCAGTAGCAGCGGCGAACCGATCTCGTCCTCGAGCGCCTTCACCATCTTGCTGATGGTCGGCTGCGTCACGAACAGCTTGTCGGCGGCCGCCGTGAAGCTCTGCTGGCGGACCACCTCGACGAAGTACCGCAGTGCGCGCAATTCCATCGATATCTCCCCAAATTGGTGCGGCGATCCCAAGCTGAATTCCGAATTGGAATGACAAGGATAGAGACAAGTCATTTTATTTATGGTTAGGGGAAACCCTATACTCACACCATCAACGCACGATCTGTATGGAGCCCGCCATGACCAAGCCGACCACCGCCGCCCGCCCTGCCGCTTCGGGCAGCCTCGCGCATACGGGCCGGATCGTGCTGCAGGCCGCCGCGCTCGGCGTGTTGTGGATGGCCGTCGACTGGGCCGTGCGCAAGGTCGGGCTGCCGATCCCTTCCGGCGTGATCGGCCTCGCGGTGCTCCTCGCGCTGCTGTTCTCGGGCCGCGTCGCGCCCGCGTGGGTGAAGGACGGCGCGAACTGGCTGCTGTCCGACATGCTGCTGTTCTTCGTGCCGGCCGCCGTCGCGGCCGTGCAGTACGGCGGGCTGTTCCGCGAGGACGGCTGGCGCATCGCGCTGGTGATGCTCGCCGGCACCGCGTTCGTGATGGTCGCGGTCGCCGTCGCGGTCGATCTCGCCGCGAAGCTCGAACGCCGGCTCGCCGCGCAGCGCGTGTTCGCCGAACGCCGCCGCACGCGCCTGAGCGCCGTGTCCGCGCACTGAGCCGGAGCCGCCATGCTTGCCGCGCTATCGAACCTGTCCGCCGACCGCGTGAACACCGCGATCTCCGTCGGCTGCTTCGTGCTGACGGTCGTGCTGTATTTCCTGTCGAAGCGGCTCTACGCGTACAAGAAGACGCTGCTGTTCTCGCCGCTCGTGTTCGTGCCGGGCGTGCTGGTGTTGCTCGTGCTGGTGACCGGCATCCCGTATTCGGTCTACTTCCGCGACACGCGCTGGCTGATGTGGCTGCTCGGCCCGGCGACGATCGCGTTCGCGGTGCCGATCTACGAGTATCGCGACCTGATCCGCCGCCACTGGCTGTCGCTGTCGGTCGGCGTCGCGGTCGGAATCGGCGCGGGCGTGTGCGGGTCGCTGCTGCTCGCGAAGCTGCTGCACCTGTCGCCGGAGCTGCAGCGCTCGCTGATGACGCGCTCGGTGTCGACGCCGTTCGCGCTCGCCGTGTCGGACAGGATCCACGCGCCGAAAGACCTCACGGCGCTGTTCGTGATCGCGACCGGCATCTGCGGGATGCTGCTCGGCGAACTCGTGCTCGCACTCGTGCCGATGCGCACGCGGCTCGCGCGCGGCGCGCTGTTCGGCGCGGCCGCCCACGGCGTGGGTACCGCGAAGGCACGCGAGATCGGCAACGAGGAAGGCGTCGTGTCGAGCCTCACGATGATGATCGCGGGCGTCGCGATGGTGCTGATCGCGCCGCTGCTGACGCTGCTGCCGATCTGACACCCGCGCGCGGGGCGGCCGACGCCCACCCCGCGTGCCGTCCCGCCGCGTTTCGCCGGCCCCGCCACCCTGCATCCGGCCGACACCCGGCCGACAATCGGCTGAGATAGCCGCAAATCCCCCCTCTGTTCCGCCCATCGGGCTCGGCCCGGATGCCGAACAATGCATGCTACGAGACATCACGCACGCATTCACATGGCCTCCACGACCGCAAACCCGACCGCCGACAAGCCGGCTTCGTCCGGCAAGTTCAAGCGCATCGCACTCATCGCCATCGTCGCGCTGGGCGCAGCCGCTGCCGCCGCCGGCGGCATGTACGTGTTCCTGAGCAAGGCAGGCGTCGGCCATGCGAGCGCGCCCGCCGAGCCGCCGCCGCTGGCCGCGCCGGTGTTCTTCCCGCTCGACCCGCTGACCGTGAACCTGCAGTCGGACGACGGCGCGCAGCACTACCTGCGCGTCGGCCTGTCTCTGAAGCTCACCGACCCGAAGGCGCAGGAGCAACTGACCGCGCGGATGCCGGAGATCCGCAGCCGGATCCTGCTCGCGCTGTCGAACAAGCATCCCGAGGATCTCGCGACGCCGGACGGCAAGCATTCGCTCGCGAAGGAACTGCGGGCCCTGATCGAGCAGCCGACGCAGCCGGGCAACCAGCGCGCGAAGGTCGACGACGTGCTGTTCACCGAGTTCGTCGTCCAGTAACGCGGCCGAGAAAGGAGCGCGTATGGGTCACCAGGAGTTCATGTCCCAGGAGGAGGTCGATGCCCTCCTCAAGGGCGTCACGGGCGAAACCGATTCTGTCGACGAGCAGCGCGACAATTCGGGCGTCCGCCCCTACAACATCGCGACGCAGGAGCGGATCGTCCGCGGCCGGATGCCCGGCCTCGAGATCATCAACGACCGTTTTGCGCGCCTCTTGCGGATCGGCATCTTCAACTTCATGCGGCGCACGGCTGAAATCTCCGTCAGCCAGGTGAAGGTGCAGAAGTACAGCGAGTTCACCCGCAACCTGCCGATCCCGACGAACCTGAACCTGGTGCACGTGAAGCCGCTGCGCGGCACGTCGCTGTTCGTGTTCGACCCGAACCTCGTGTTCTTCGTCGTCGACAACCTGTTCGGCGGCGACGGGCGCTTTCACACGCGCGTCGAAGGCCGCGACTTCACGGCCACCGAGCAGCGGATCATCGGCAAGCTGCTGAACCTCGTGTTCGAGCACTACACGACCGCGTGGAAGAGCGTGCGGCCGCTGCAGTTCGAATTCGTGCGCTCGGAGATGCACACGCAGTTCGCGAACGTCGCGACGCCGAACGAGATCGTGATCGTCACGCAGTTCTCGATCGAGTTCGGGCCGACGGGCGGCACGCTGCACATCTGCATGCCGTACTCGATGGTCGAGCCGATCCGCGACGTGCTCGCGTCGCCGATCCAGGGCGAGGCGCTCGAAGTCGACCGCCGCTGGGTGCGCGTGCTGTCGCAGCAGGTGCAGGCCGCCGAGGTCGAGCTGAGCGCGAATCTCGCCGAGATCTCGTCGACCTTCGAGAAGATCCTGAACCTGCGCGCGGGCGACGTGCTGCCGCTGGAGATCGAGGACACGATCACCGCGAAGGTCGACGGCGTGCCGGTGATGGAATGCGGCTACGGAATTTTCAATGGTCAATATGCGTTGCGCGTGCAGAAGATGATCAGCGCGGGCGATACGATGAAGGAAGGTGGATATGAGTGAGCTGAACCAGACGCCCGACGACGACATCCAGGCGATGGCCGACGCGGCCCTCGCGGCTTCGGCCGCCGACACGCACGCTGCCCCGGCCGCGGCGGAGGAAGATCCTGGCATGGACGACTGGGCGGCCGCGCTCGCCGAACAGAACGAGCAGCCGGTGCAGGCGGGCGCGACGGGCGCCGGCGTGTTCCAGCCGCTGTCGAAGGCCGCGCCGAGCTCGACGCACAACGACATCGAGATGATCCTCGACATCCCGGTCAAGATGACCGTGGAGCTCGGCCGCACGAAGATCGCGATCCGCAACCTGCTGCAGCTCGCGCAGGGGTCGGTCGTCGAGCTGGACGGCCTCGCCGGCGAGCCGATGGACGTGCTCGTGAACGGCTGCCTGATCGCGCAGGGCGAGGTCGTGGTCGTCAACGACAAGTTCGGCATCCGCCTGACCGACATCATCACGCCGGCCGAACGCATCCGGAAGCTGAACCGGTGAATGTCGTGAAGCCTGGCCACCGCGTGCGCCGCACGATCGCAGCGGCGGCGCTCGCCGCTGCCGCATCGTTCGCGTGCGCGCCGGCCGGCGCCGCCGACATGAACGCGGTGAACCACGCCGGTTCGATCGCGTCGAGCGTGATGGTCGGCTCGGCCGCGCCGTCGCTCGGCATCGGCGCGGTACTGCAGACGCTCGTCGGGCTCGCGGTCGTGATCGGCCTCGTGTTCGCATGCGCGTGGCTCGCGCGCCGCTTCGGGTTCCAGCCCGCGCGGCGCGGCGGCCCGCTGAAGGTCGTGTCGAGCGTCGCGGTCGGCGCGAAGGAAAGCGCGACGATCGTCGAGATCGGCGACACCTGGCTCGTGCTCGGCGTCGCGCCGGGCAACGTGCGCCTGCTGCATACGCTGCCGGCCGGCCCGGCGGCAACAACGGCTTCCACGTCGGCCGACGCACCCGCCGGCGGCAACCCGTCCGACGGCGCCCTGCCCGGCACGTTCGGCTCGCGGTTTCGCGACGCGCTCGCGGGCGAAGCCGCGAAACGCCTCGGTCGCGGCAAGGACCGCTGACATGGCGCCGCGCCCTCTTTCCGTCTCCGCATTCCGATGAAACACGCATTCCTGCATCACGCGGCGCGCGTCGCGCCCGTGCTGATCCTCTGCCTCGCCCCCGCGTTCGCGTATGCGCAGGCGAACGGCCTGCCCGCGTTCAACACGAGCCCGGGCCCGCACGGCGGCACCACCTATTCGCTGAGCGTGCAGACGATGCTGCTGCTCACGATGCTGTCGTTCCTGCCGGCGATGCTGCTGATGATGACGAGCTTCACGCGCATCATCATCGTGCTGTCGCTGCTGCGCCAGGCGCTCGGCACCGCGACGACGCCGCCGAACCAGGTGCTCGTCGGCCTCGCGATGTTCCTCACCTTCTTCGTGATGTCGCCGGTGCTCGACCGTGCGTACAACGACGGCTACAAGCCGTTCTCCGACGGCTCGCTGCCGATGGAGCAGGCCGTGCAGCGCGGCATCGCGCCGTTCAAGACCTTCATGCTGAAGCAGACCCGCGAGACCGATCTCGCGCTGTTCGCGAAGATCTCGAAGGCTGCGCCGATGCAGGGCCCCGAGGACGTGCCGCTGTCGCTGCTGGTGCCCGCGTTCGTCACGAGCGAGCTGAAGACCGGCTTCCAGATCGGCTTCACGGTGTTCATCCCGTTCCTGATCATCGACATGGTCGTCGCGAGCGTGCTGATGTCGATGGGGATGATGATGGTGTCGCCGTCCACCGTATCGCTGCCGTTCAAGCTGATGCTGTTCGTGCTGGTCGACGGCTGGCAGCTGCTGATCGGCTCGCTCGCGCAGAGCTTCACCTAAGCGGCGGAGGATTCGCGCGATGACGCCCGAACAAGTGATGACGCTGGCGCACCAGGCGATGATGATCGGCCTGCTGCTCGCGGCCCCGCTGCTGCTGGTCGCGCTCGCGGTCGGCCTCGTCGTGAGCCTGTTCCAGGCCGCGACGCAGATCAACGAACCGACGCTGTCGTTCATCCCGAAGCTGCTCGCGGTCGCCGCGACGCTCGTGATCGCCGGTCCGTGGATGCTGACGACGATGCTCGACTACCTGCGGCAGACGCTGCTGCACGTCGCGACGCTCGGCGTCGGCTGAGCCGCGCGTCCGGCGCCGTTCCACGACGATGTTCTCGGTCACCTACGCGCAGCTCAACGGCTGGCTGACGGCCTTCCTGTGGCCGTTCGTGCGGATGCTCGCGCTCGTCGCGACCGCGCCCATGGTCGGCCACGCGGCCGTGCCGGTGCGCGTGAAGATCGGTGCCGCCGCGTTCATGGCGCTCGTCGTCGCGCCGACGCTCGGCGCGATGCCGGACGTCACCGTGTTCTCCGCGCAGGGCATCTGGATCGTCGTCACGCAGTTCCTGATCGGCGTCGCGATGGGCTTCACGATGCAGCTCGTGTTCGCGGCCGTCGAGGCGGCCGGCGACTTTATCGGGCTGTCGATGGGGCTCGGCTTCGCGACCTTCTTCGATCCGCATTCGAGCGGCGCGACGCCCGCGATGGGCCGGTTCCTGAACGCGGTCGCGATGCTCGCGTTCCTGGCCGTGGACGGCCACCTGCAGGTATTCGCCGCGCTCGCCGCGTCGTTCCAGTCGCTGCCGGTGTCGGCCGACCTGCTGCACGCGCCGGGCTGGCGCACGCTTGCCGCGTTCGGCGTAACCGTGTTCGAGATGGGGCTGCTGCTGTCGCTGCCGGTGGTCGTGGCGCTGCTGATCGCGAACCTCGCGCTCGGCATCCTGAACCGCGCGGCGCCGCAGATCGGCATGTACCAGATCGGCTTTCCCGTCACGCTGATCGTCGGGCTGTTGCTCGTGCAACTGATGATCCCGAACCTCGTGCCGTTCGTGTCGCACCTGTTCGACATGGGGCTCGATGCGATGGGGCGGGTGCTGATCGGCTGGCGGTGACGCCCGGCAGGCCGCTTTCGCCCCGCTTCGGCGCGTGTCGCGCCCGTTCCGCCCCCCGTTGCTGGAAAACCCCTAAAAGAATCGCCGGCCCGCGAAAGGTAGCGGAAGGTTTCGCGTCCCTATACTCGTCGTGACGATGCAGCAAGCATCGCGCCAGACGAATACAACGAACGGAGACGACCCGATGCGACCCATCCTGCGCACCCTCGCCGTGGCAGCCAGCCTGAGCTGCGCGCTTGCCGCTCACCCCGCCTTCGCCGACGACGGCGGCAAGATCACGATCATGGTCGGCGGGATCGCGAAGCTGATCTACCTGCCCGCGCGGCTCACGCAGGAACTCGGCTACTTCAAGGCGGAAGGGCTCGATGTCGAGCTGCTGTCGCAGCCGGCCGGCGTCGACGCCGAGAACGAGCTGCTCGCGGGCGCCGTGCAGGGCGTCGTCGGCTTCTACGACCACACGGTCGACCTGCAGAGCAAGGGCAAGGACGTAAAGGCGATCGCCGTGTTGTGCCAGGTGCCGGGCGAAGTCGAGATGGTGTCGACCAAGGCCGCGCCGACGTTCAAGTCGATGGCCGACGCGAAAGGCAAGACGCTCGGCGTGACGGGCCTCGGCTCGTCGACGAGCTTCCTCACGCAATTCCTCGCGCTGCAGCATGGCGTGCAGTCGACGCAGTACACGATGCTGCCGGTCGGTGCCGACGCGAGCTTCATCGCCGCGATCAAGCAGGGCCGGATCGACGCCGGGATGACGACCGAGCCGACGGTGTCCGCGCTCGAGAAGATGGGCGACGCGAAGGTGCTGGTCGACCTGCGCACGCTGGAAGGCACGCGCGCCGCGCTCGGCGGCACCTACCCGGCCGCGAGCCTGTACGTGCAGTCGGCCTGGGCCGATTCGCACAAGGCGGAAGCGACCAAGCTCGCGCACGCGTTCGCGAAGACGATGCAGTTCATCCACACGCACAGCGCCGACGAAATCGCCGCGAAGATGCCGGCCGACTACCAGAAGGACAAGGCGCTGTACGTGTCCGCGCTGAAGGCGTCGCTGCCGATGTACACGGCCGACGCGAAGATGCCGGCCGACGGCCCGGCGACCGTGCTGAAGGTGCTGTCGGCGTTCAACCCGTCGGTGAAGGGCAAGCACATCGACCTCGCGCGCACCTTCACGAACGATTTCGTGAACGCGAAGTAAGCAGCGGCGCCGGCGGCGGCGATCCCGCCGCCGTGCGCTCCCCCGTTCCGGTCCGGCTGGCCGGCCCGGCGTCGCCACGATGCGATGCCCTCTTCACCCGCAGGATTCATGCGATGAACCAGGCAGTCTCCCCGAGCACACCGGCGATCGAGTTTCGCAACGTGTCGTGCCGCTTCATTTCGCCGGAAGGCAAGGCCACCGTCGCGTTGCGCGACTTCAGCATGAGCGTCGCGCGCGGCGAGTTCATCGCGATCGTCGGGCCGACCGGATGCGGCAAGTCGACGACGCTGAACCTGATCACCGGGCTGCTCAAGCCCGCGTCGGGCGAAGTCCGCGTGATGGGCCGCCCGGTCGACGGGATCGACCCGCGCATCGGCTTCGTGTTCCAGGCCGACGCGGTGTTTCCGTGGCGCAACGTGATCGACAACGTCGCGGCGGGCCCGTTGTTTCGCGGCCGCTCGAAGGACGTCGCGTATGCGCAGGCCGAGGAATGGATCCGCAAGGTCGGCCTCGACAAGTTCACGAAGCACTACCCGCACCAGCTTTCGGGCGGGATGCGCAAGCGCGTCGCGCTCGCGCAGACCTTCATCAACCAGCCCGAAATCCTGCTGATGGACGAGCCGTTCTCCGCGCTCGACATGCAGACGCGCACGCTGATGCAGGACGAGCTGCTGCAGCTCTGGTCCGCGAACAAGGGCTCGGTCGTGTTCGTCACGCACGATCTCGAAGAGGCGATCGCGCTCGCCGACCGCGTGTTCGTGCTGACCGCGCGCCCCGCGACGCTCAAGCGCGTGTACGAGATCGACCTGCCGCGCCCGCGCGTCACGTCGGAGATCCGCTACGACACGCGCTTCATCGAAATTTCCAAGGACATCTGGCACGACCTGCGCGAAGAAGTGCAGATCGGCTGACGCATACGCCGCACGGCAAGGACAGCAAGGACAGGAGCATGACCGACATGACGCTTCCCCCCACCGCCATTCCGGCGACGACGCTCGAGGACGAGTCGCGCGCCGCTCAAACCCGGCTGCGCCGCCGCCGGCAACTGATCATCGGCCTGCGGATCGCCGTGCTCGTCGTCGCGCTCGGCGGCTGGGAACTCGCCGCGCGGCTCAAGTGGATCGACCCGTTCTTCTTCTCGCAGCCGACGCTGATCTTCGCGCAGCTCCAGGACTGGTTCGCGAACGGCACGTCGCAGGGCCCGCTGCTCACGCAGGTGTGGGTCACGCTCGAGGAAACCGGGATCGGTTTCGTGATCGGCTCGGTCGCCGGCGTGATCTGCGGGATCGTGCTCGGCCGCAACAAGCTGATGGCCGACGTGTTCGGCCTCTACATCCAGATCGCGAACTCGATCCCGCGCGTCGTGCTCGGCTCGATCTTCGTGATCGCGCTCGGCCTCGGGATGGCGTCGAAGATCGCGCTGGCCGTCGTGATGGTGTTCTTCGTCGTGTTCGGCAACGCGTTCCAGGGTGTGCGCGAAGCCGACCGCTACCTGATCGCGAACGCGCAGATCCTCGGCGCGTCGCGCCGGCAGATCACCACGTCCGTCGTGATCCCGTCCGCTCTGAGCTGGATTCTCGCCAGCCTGCACGTGAGCTTCGGCTTCGCGCTGGTCGGTGCGGTCGTCGGCGAATTCCTGGGTTCCAAACAGGGCATCGGGCTGCTAATCTCCACCGCCCAGGGTGCGTTCAACGCGAGCGGCGTGTTCGCGGCGATGATCGTGCTGGCCGTGGTCGCGCTGGCCGCCGACTACCTGCTGACCTGGCTCGAGAAGCGGCTGTTGAAGTGGCGGCCCGCGGCGTTCTGAACGCCGCCGGCGCACGCCTGACATGACACACCCGACCGCGCCGGCGACCCCGGCGCGGTTCGGCATTTCGGAGAAGGAGCGCAACGGGATGGCGCACAGCCTGCGCGGGCGGCTGCTGTGGTGGCTGCTGCTGCCGCTCGCGGTGTTCGTGCTGATCGCGGGCGCGATGTCGTACGACACCGCGCGGACCACGGCCGCGCTCGTGCAGGACAGCGCGCTCGTCGCGTCCGCTCGCACGATCGGCGAGGACGTCGAATGGCGCAACGGGCGGCCGGCGGCCGACGTGCCGCCGGCCGCGCTGGAGATCTTCGAGTCGCCGTCGGGCGATTCGGTGTTCTACAAGGTGATCGACGGCCACGGCCGCCTGCTCGCCGGCAATCCGGCGCTCGACCTGCCCGCGCGGCACGGCGTCGAGCCGACGCTGTACGACACGTCGCTCGACAACGTGCCGCTGCGCGCGGTGGCCTACGACCGCCAGCTGTACGACGAAGGACAGGTCGAAACCGTCACGGTGGTCGTCGCGAAGACGACGCGCTCGCACGGCGCGATGGTCGCAACGATCTGGCGGCCGCAGCTCGTGCGCCTGTCGCTGATGCTGGTGCTCGCGGTGGTGCTCGTCTACCTCGGGCTCACCTTCGAGTTGCGCCCGCTGATGAAGCTGAAGGACGATGTGGCCGACCGCGGGCCGATGGAACTCGAGCCGATCCGCCCCGAGCGGCTGCAGCACGAACTGCGGCCGATCGTCGACGCGATCAACCAGTGCATCGCGCGGCTCAACACGCACACGGCCACGCAGCGCCGCTTCATCGCGGATGCCGCGCACCAGCTGCGCACGCCGATCGCGGTGCTCGATACGCAGATCCAGTATGCGCAGCGGCGCGGGCAGGACGATCCGGAACTCGCGACGGTGCTCGACAGCATGCAGCGCAGCAGCCGCAAGATGGCCGACGTGACCGACAAGCTGCTGCTGCTCGCGCATGCGGAAGCGACGCCGTCGACGCTGCTGACCCATCGCGTCGATCTTGCCGCGGTGGTGTCGAGCGTGCTGGAGGAGACGATCGTGCTCGCGCAGCGGCGCGACATCGACCTCGGCGCCGATCTCGGCGAGCGGCTCGACGTCGCGGGCAGCGACAGCCTGCTGACCGCGCTGGTGATGAACCTCGTCGACAACGCGGTGCGCTACACGCAGCCGGGCGGCTGCGTGACCGTCTGCGCGCGGCGCGACGGCGACGCGGTCGTGCTCGACGTGGTCGACAACGGCCCCGGCATCCCCCCCGAAGCGCGCCCGCACGTGTTCAAGCGGTTCTACCGCGTGTCGGCCGACACCGAAGGCTCGGGCCTCGGGCTGGCGATCGTCCGCGAGATCGCGCAGGCGCACGGCGGCAGCGCATCGCTCGCGCCGGGAGCCGGCAATCGCGGTATCGTCGTGACCGTGCGGTTGCCCGCTTTCGATTGAAGAGAACGCCGTCATGAAACTTTTGCTGGTCGAAGACAACGCCGAGCTCGCGCACTGGATCGTGAACCTGTTGCGCGGCGAGGATTTCGCGGTCGACAGCGTCGGCGACGGCGAACGCGCGGACACCGTGCTGAAGACCGAACGCTACGACGCCGTGCTGCTCGACATGCGCCTGCCCGGCATCAGCGGCAAGGAGGTGCTCGCCCGGTTGCGGCGCCGCAACGACAACGTGCCGGTGCTGATGCTGACCGCGCACGGTTCGGTCGACGACAAGGTCGACTGCTTCGGCGCGGGCGCCGACGACTACGTCGTGAAGCCGTTCGAATCGCGCGAACTGGTCGCGCGAATCCGCGCGCTGATCCGCCGGCAGGCCGGCGTCGGCACGACGCAGCTCGTGTGCGGCGACCTCGTCTATGCATTCGGCACGCGCGAATTCCGCTGCGGCGAAACGGTGCTCGCGCTGCGGCGCCGCGAGCATGCGATCCTCGAAACGCTGATGCTGCAGCAGAACAAGACCGTATCGAAGGCGCGGCTGATGGACAGCGTGTTCGCGCTCGACGACGAGCCGAGCGCCGACGCGATCGACATCTACATCCACCGGCTGCGCAAGCATCTCGCGGGCAGCACGGCCGAAATCATCACGCTGCGCGGGCTCGGTTACATCCTGCGCATGAAGAGCACGCAGGACTGACGGGTACGCCCCGACGCGGGGAGCATCGATTCGTAGCACGAAAAGTCGTTCAGGCCAGCCGGATGCCCGGCAGGCCCGCTTGTGCACGCCTGCCTGATCCGTGATCGTTGCGCGTTCGGTGTTTTCACCGATCCGATTCCTGCGTCCGGGAAAGCGGCGTGAAGGATTGCACGTTCTACGATGCTACGCGTCGGCCCTCTCGCTGTGGCCGGCAAGAGTCGGCATACATTACGTACTGCAAACGACAAGATTTCAATGCGGCAGCTCGGAGGAGACGATCTTGAAACGAAAAACCCTTGCCCTTTCCATCGCGGCGGCTGGCCTGTGCGCCGGCACCCAGGCGCATGCGCAGTCGAGCGTGCAGCTCTACGGCCTGATGGACCTGAGCTTTCCGACCTACCGGACCCACGCCGACGCGAACGGCAATCACGTGATCGGGATGGGCAACGCAGGCGAGCCGTGGTTCAGCGGCAGCCGCTGGGGCCTGAAAGGCGCCGAAGACATCGGCGGCGGCACGAAGATCATCTTCCGCCTCGAAAGCGAATTCGTGGTCGCGAACGGCCAGATGGAAGATGAAGGCCAGATCTTCGACCGCGACGCGTGGGTGGGCGTCGAGGACGAGCGCTTCGGCAAGCTGACGGCCGGCTTCCAGAACACGATCGCCCGCGATGCGGCCACGATCTACGGCGATGCGTACGGCTCCGCGAGGCTGTCGACCGAGGAAGGCGGCTGGACCAACTCGAACAACTTCAAGCAGATGATCTTCTACGCGGCCGGCCCGACCGGCACGCGCTACAACAACGGCGTCGCGTGGAAGAAGCTGTTCAGCAACGGCATCTTCGCAAGCGCCGGCTACCAGTTCAGCAACTCGACCTCGTTCGCAACCGGCTCCGCGTATCAGGCCGCGCTCGGCTACAACGGCGGGCCGTTCAACGTGTCGGGCTTCTACAACCACGTGAACCACAACGGCTACCGGAACCAGACGTTCTCGGTCGGCGGCAACTACACGTTCGACATCGTGCGCCTGAACGCCGGCTACTTCCGCTACAACGGCGACCAGGGCGCGCTCGGCCAGCGTCACGACGATTCGTGGACGGTGTCGATGAAGATCGCGCCGAAGGGCGCGCTCGACTACGAGCTCGGCTACCAGCAGATGCGCATCAAGAACGCCGCGAACAACGCGGACGGCTTCACGCCGAACGCCAACCTCGGCGCGTTCAGCCTGACCAACGGCGTCGCCAACGGCTTCAAGGAGACGATCTACGGGTCGGTGTTCTATCACCTGAGCAAGCGCACCGAGGTGTACCTCGCCGGCGACTACATGAAGCTGCACGGCGGCTACACGGTGTCGTCGACGTTCGGCGCGAAGAACCAGCTCGAACTGACCTCGGGCATCCGTACGCGCTTCTGACCTCGGGGCGGTCGATCCGGGATTCTCCATGCGGGCACGCCGGCGCTTGGCGCCGACCGTGCCCTTTTTTTCGTCCGTTTTTCCTCCTGCTCCCGGTGCCGCCGGCCGGCCCGTGCGACAACCGGCCCGAAACCGCTTGCGGCCCGTCCGGCGGGCGATCGCGGCCGATGCGCGGATGCTCGGCCCACATCGGCGCTTGACCTGCGCCGACCGACTCGCTAGCGTTTCGGGTTTGCCCGGGCGGCCATTGCCGCCGGTGCCGTGAGCGCGCCCGACGTCCTGGCGCGCGCGGCCGGGCTCCGATGGAAAAGACGATGCAGAAACTCGATGCGGCCAGCCCGCAGGCGATGTCGACGGATTTCACCGCCGACAACGTCGCGCGCCTGAAGGCGCTGTTCCCCGAACTCGTGACCGAAGGCCCGAACGGCGCGTCGGTCGACGTCGACGTGCTGAAGGCGCTGATCGGCGACCGCACGGTCGGCGACGCCGACGAGCGCTACGGCTTCCACTGGCACGGCAAGCGCAGCGCGCGCCAGGCCGCGCTCACGCCGTCGACGGGCACGCTGCGACCCTGCCCCGACGACAGCGTCGCGTGGGACGACACGCGCCATCTCGTGATCGAGGGCGACAACCTCGACGTGATGAAGCTGCTGCACAAGAGCTACGCCGGCAAGGTGAAGCTCGTCTACATCGACCCGCCGTACAACACCGGCAGCGATTTCGTCTATCCGGACGACTTCAGCGACAGCATCCGCCACTACCTGGCGATGACCGGGCAGACCCAGGGCGGCGTGAAGCGCAGCACCAATACCGAGGCGAACGGCCGGTTCCACACCGACTGGCTGAACATGATGTATCCGCGCCTGAAGCTCGCGCACGCGCTGCTGTCCGACGAAGGGCTGATCGCCGTGCACATCGACGAGCATGAGGTTCACGCGCTCGTGCTGATGCTGCGCGAGATCTTCGGCGAGGAGAACGAGCTCGGCGTGGCCGTGTGGGACAAGCGCAACCCGAAGGGCGACGCGCGCGGCGTCGCATACCAGCACGAATCGCTGGTGCTGTTCGCGCGCAATGCCGAGACGCTGCTCGAACAGGCGCCGCTCAAGCGCCCGAAGCGCAATGCGCAGCGCATGCTCGACGCCGCGCACGACGCCGTGTACCGCAGCGGCAACGCGAAGGACGCGCAGAAGGCGTACCGCGCATGGATGAAGGCGCAGACCAACCTGTCCGGCGGCGAGGTGATGTACGACCGGCTGTCGGAAGAAGGCCGCGTGTACCGCCTCGTGTCGATGGCCTGGCCGAACAAGAAGAAGGCGCCGGAAGAGTATTTCACGCCGCTGATCCACCCCGTCACCGGCAAGCCGTGCGCGATGCCGGCGCGCGGCTGGCGCAACCCGCCCGCGACGATGCAGGCGCTGATCGAGCGCGGCCAGATCGAATTCGGCGCGGACGAAACCACGCAGCCGCAGCGGATCTACTACCTCGACGAGAACATGTACGAGAACGTGCCGTCGGTGCTGCCGTTCGCCGGCTCCGACGACGCGCTGCTGAAGACGCTCGGCATCCCCTTCGACCTGCCGAAGCCGGTCGACTTCGCGGCGGCCGTGATCGGCTGGTGCACGCGCGGCGACGACATCGTGCTCGACTGCTTCGCGGGCTCCGGCTCGACCGGCCACGCGGTGATGCAGGTGAACGCGACCGACGGCGGCGCGCGCCGCTACATCCTCGTGCAGCTGCCCGAGGCGCTCGACCGCCGCGACAAGACGCAACTGGCGGCCGCCGATTTCTGCGCGAAGCTGAAAAAGCCGCTGACGCTCGCCGAAGTGACCAAGGAACGCCTGCGCCGCGCCGCGCAGCAGGTCGCACGCGACTATCCGGAAAGCTATGGCGACCTCGGTTTCCGCGTGTACCGGCTCGACACGACCAACGTGATCGAGTGGGACCCGCGCCGCGACGACTTCGACCACGCGCTGTTCGCATCCGTCGAGCACGTGAAGACCGGCCGCACCGAGGACGACCTGCTCGCCGAGCTGACGCTGAAGCTCGGCCTCGACCTGTGCACGCCGGTCGAGCATCACCAGGTGGCCGGCAAGACCGTGCACCTGATCGGCCGCTCGATCGTCGCGTGCTTCGATGCGCGCATTTCGCGCGACGACGCGGGCCCGCTCGCCGACGGCATCGTCGACCTGCTGGATGCGACCGGCGCGTCGCGCGACGTCACCTGCCTGTTCCGCGACAGCGGCTTCGTCGACGACGTCGCGAAGCTCAATCTCGCCGCGCTGCTCGAGCAGCACGGCGTGAAGCGCGTGCGGAGCCTGTGATGCGGCTGCATTTCGAAGCGGATCTCGACTACCAGCGCGAGGCGATCGACGCCGTCTGCGACCTGTTTCGCGGGCAGGAATCGTATCGCGGCGACTTCAGCGTGCTCGCGAACGCGGCGCCCGGCACGACGGCCGCCGCGCAAGGCTCGCTCGGCTTCGCGGTGTCGGAACAGGGCGTCGGCAACCGGCTGTCGCTGACCGACGACGCGCTCGCGCGCAATCTCGCCGACGTGCAGCTGCGCGGCGGGCTGCCGCCGTCCGGCCTGCCCGGCTCGCGCGACTTCACCGTCGAGATGGAGACCGGCACCGGCAAGACCTACGTGTACCTGCGCACGATCTTCGAGCTGAACCGCCGCTACGGCTTCACGAAGTTCGTGATCGTCGTGCCGTCGATCGCGATCAAGGAAGGCGTGCACAAGACGCTCGCGATCACCGAGGATCACTTCCGCGCGCTGTACGCGGGCGTGCCGTACGACTACTTCCTGTACGACTCCGCGAAGCTCGGCCAGGTGCGCCACTTCGCGGCGAGCGCGGCGATCCAGATCATGGTGATGACGGTTGCCGCGATCAACAAGAAGGAAATCAACAACCTCTACAAGGACAGCGAGAAGACCGGCGGCGAGAAGCCGATCGACCTGATCCGCGCCACGCGGCCGATCGTGATCGTCGACGAGCCGCAGAGCGTCGACGGCGGCCTGGAGGGCCGCGGGCGCGAAGCGCTCGCCGCGATGGCGCCGCTCTGCACGCTGCGCTATTCGGCCACGCACGTCGACCGTCACCACATGGTGTACCGGCTCGACGCGGTCGACGCGTACGAGCGCAAGCTCGTCAAGCAGATCGAGATCGCGTCGGCGATCGTCGAGGATGCGCACAACAAGCCGTACGTGCGGCTCGTCGGCGTGTCGAACCGGCGCGGCGCGATCAGCGCGCGCGTCGAGCTCGACGTCGCGACGGCGGCCGGCGTGAAGCGCCAGATCGTGACGGCCACCGACGGCGACGATCTCGAGCGCCTGACCAAGCGCGCGCTGTACGCGGGGCTGCGGATCGGCGAAGTGCATGCGGTGAAGGGTGCCGAGTACGTCGAGCTGCGTCATCCGGAAGGCGAGGCGTTCCTGTCGCTCGGCGAGGCGTTCGGCGACATCGACACGCTCGCCGTGCAGCGCGAGATGATCCGCCGCACGATCCGCGAGCATCTCGACAAGGAACTGCGCCTCGCCGAGCGCGGCGTGAAGGTGCTGTCGCTGTTCTTCGTCGATTCGGTCGAACGCTATCGCCGCTACGACGAGAACGGGATGCCCGTGAAGGGCGACTACGCGCTGATCTTCGAAGAGGAATATGCGCGGGCGGCGCGCGTGCCGGCGTACCGTGCGCTGTTCGACGGCGTCGACGTCGCGCTCGAAGTCGGGCGAGCGCACAACGGCTACTTCTCGATCGACCGCAAGGGCGGCTGGACCGACACGAGCGAAAGCAGCGCGGCGGCCCGCGAGAACGCCGAGCGCGCGTACGGCCTGATCATGCGCGAGAAGGAAGCGCTGCTGTCGTTCGACACGCCGCTGAAGTTCATCTTCTCGCACTCGGCGCTGAAGGAAGGCTGGGACAACCCGAACGTGTTCCAGATCTGCACGCTGCGCGACATCCAGACCGAGCGCGAGCGCCGCCAGACGCTCGGCCGCGGGTTGCGCCTCGCTGTCGACCAGGACGGCGAACGCGTGCGCGATCCGGGCGTGAACACGCTCACCGTGATCGCAACCGAACGCTACGAGTCGTTCGCGGAGAACCTGCAGAAGGAAATCGAGGCCGATACCGGCATCCGTTTCGGGATCGTCGAGGAACACCAGTTCGCGGCGCTGCCCGTGCAGGAAGACGACGGCCCCGCGCATGCGCTCGGCATCGAGCTGTCGCGCGTGCTGTGGAATCACCTGCACGAGCAGGGCTATGTCGACGCGCAGGGCAAGGTGCTCGACCGGCTGAAGGATGCGCTGCGCCAGAGCGCGCTGGTGCTGCCTGACGCGTTCGAGATGCTGCGTGCGCCGATCGTCGCGACGCTGCGCAAGCTGTCGGGCCGCTTCGCGGTGCGCAACGCCGACGAGCGCCGCGCGATCGCGTTGCGGCGCGATGCGTCGGGCAAGGCCGTCGTGTTCGGCGACGATTTCCGCGCGTTGTGGGATCGCATCCGGCATCGCACCGTGTACAGCGTCGAGTTCGACAACGCGAAGCTCGTGCGCGACTGCACGGCCGCGCTGCACGACGCGCCGGACATCGCGCGTGCGCGGCTGCAGTGGCGCAAGGCCGAGATCGACATCGGCAAGGCCGGCATCGAGGCGATCGAGGTGGCCGGTGCCGGCACCGTGCTGCTCGACGAAGGCGAGCTGCCGCTGCCCGACCTGCTCACCGAGCTGCAGGACCGCACGCAGCTCACGCGCCGCTCGCTCGCGACGATCCTGGCCGACAGCGGCCGGCTCGACGACTTCCGCGTGAATCCGCAGCAGTTCATCGCGGTCGCGGCCGATGCGATCAACCGCTGCAAGCGCCACGCGCTGGTCGCGGGCATCGCGTACCGCAAGCTCGGCGAGCGCCACGTGCATGCGCTCGAATCGTTCGAGAGCGAAGCGCTGACCGGTTACCTGCGCAACCTGCGGCCCGATGCACAGAAGTCGATCCACGAAGCGGTCGTGTGCGAGACCGACGCGGAGCGCGCGTTCGCCGATGCGCTCGAAGCGCACGACGGCGTGAAGCTGTACGCGAAGCTGCCCGCGTGGTTCCGCGTGCAGACGCCGCTCGGCAGCTACCACCCGGACTGGGCCGTGCTCGCGGAACAGGACGGCGGCGAGCGGCTGTACTTCGTCGTCGATACGCCGAACACGGACGGCCCCGTGCCGAGCGAGCACGAGCGTGCGAAGCTCGCATGCGGCGAAGCGCATTTCCGTGCGCTGGTGGACGGCGACGGCGCCGCGCGCTTCGTGCGGGTCAGGCAGGCCGATGCATTGTTCGAGCCGCCGGTGCCGCTGGCGGGCACCGGGCGGTGATACGAAGGGCGGCGATGAGCCGCCCTTTTTTCTGCGTCGATCGATCGTGCCGCGGATCTCCGCCACGCGGTTACGGCTGGTTGCAAATCGGGTCGGCACGACGTTTCCGCGCGACGGCGGCGTTGCGTTTCCGCCATGAAAAAAGGGCGCCGAAGCGCCCTTTCATCGCATGCGTGCGCCGTGCTTACAGCGTGCGGCCGAATGCGTTGTGATGCGAACGATGCGTGGACGTCGACGCATGCGCGGTGTGGCCATGCGCATGCCCTTGCGTGTGGCCGTGACCCGGCTGCACGCCGGCGCGATCGGCGATCGTATCGGAGCGGTCGGCCGCACGCGACAGGCCCTTGTCGCGGTCGCCCGCGTGCATGCCGTTCGAGTTGCTCAGTGCCTGGCCGCTCATGTGGCCGCCGGACATGCCGCCCGCGTTGCCGCCCAAGCCGCCTGCGCCATGACCGCCGCCGTTGCCACCGCCATTGCCGCCGGCCGCCGCGTAGGCGGACACCGAGCCGAGCGCGAGCAGCGCGGCCGTCAATACGGACAGGTATCGTTGCTGTTTCATCTTGTGCTCCCTTGAGCGCGTTCGTATGACTGCATTCTATGAACGCGCGAAATTCGCGCCACACGACGTTGTAAATGATCGTAACGATGCGCGCAGCGCGCATTCGTCGGATCAATGCGGCTCGTGCAAGAACGGGGAACGAAGCAGGCGGTGGCGGCGCTTCGGCGCCGCCCCGGTGACGAAGTGCTTACTGCGCCGGCTGCATGCCCTGCGCGGCGGCCTTGTGCTGCGCGGCCTGCTCCTGCGCCTGCTTCTTCGCCATGTGACGGCCGACGATACAGCCGCCGACCGCACCGACGACCGCGTGGTGTCCCGCATAGTGGCCGGCGACCCCGCCGACCACCGCACCCTTCATGCAGCCCGCCGCGTGCGCGCTGCCGATCGTTGCGAACGCAACGACAGTGGCGGCAGCGCACAGCCTGATGTGCCGAGTGGGCATCATGTTGTCACTCTCCTCTCGTGGTGATCAGTCGGGCCGCTCAATCCCAGCGGCCGCCGCGCCAGCCGCCGCGGTCGCGCCACTCGTGCTCGCGCCATTCACGGCGGCGCCACTCGTGTTCGCGCCATTCGCGCCGACGCCAGTCGTCGTCACGCCAGCCGTCATCGCGATAGCCGACGGGCGCGTACATGACGGGCGGCGGCGGCGCGACGTAGACCGGTGCGGGCGCCGCGTAGACGCCCGGCACGCCGATGCCGACCGACAGGTCGACGTGGGCCGACGCGACGCCCGAGGCTGCCAGCGCCGCTACACCGAGAACTGCACCGAGAATAAGTTTCTTGCTCATCTCGCGACTCCCTGCACGTGTCGTGCTTCATGTGAATACGGTTCGAAGTCTAGGCACCGGACACAGACACAGGTGAAACGGGTATGCGAGACAGGTAACGGACGTTTACGGATGCCCGCAAAGCCTTGCCGGACAAGGGAGAGGCCGCACTCGAAACACCGTTGCAGCGGTGCATCGGGCCGGTAAAACGGGCGTTTCGGCGCGAAACCGGGCGATTCGATGGCAATCGCCGGTGTGCGCGGGAGGTGAACCGCCCGCACCGTGCGGTGCGAACGGTTCGCAACAGCGGTCGTTACGCGCGGATATCGTCGACGCTGCGCAGCCAGTGCACGCTGAACAGGTTGTCCGCGTCGGTCCACACGGTGTCGGGCTCGAAACCTGCGCGGCGCGCGATCGCATGGAAGCCGTCGATCGTGAACTTGTGCGAGTTCTCCGTATGGATGTGCTCGCCGGCTTCGAAGCGGAATGCGTGGCCGCGCACGTGCACCGTCTGCGCGACGTCGCTGACGAGGTGCATCTCGATGCGCTGCCGCTCGCGGTCGTAGAACGCGCAATGCGAGAACGCGTCGACATCGAAATCCGCACCGAGCTCCGCGTTCGCGCGCACCAGCAGGTTCAGGTTGAACTGCGCGGTCACGCCCTGCGCATCGTTGTATGCGTGATGCAGCGTGCGCTCGTCCTTCACGAGATCGGCGCCGACCAGCAGGCCGCCGCCGCGCAGCAGCCGTGCGGCGTCGCGCAGGAACGTGTCGGCTTCTTCCGGCGAGAAATTGCCGATCGTCGAGCCGGGAAAGAAGCCGATGCGCCGCCGCGGCGTCTCGGTCAGCACGGCCATCTGCTCGGCCTTCGTGTAGTCGGCCGCGAGCGGCGCGACGTCGAGCCACGGATAGGCCGACCGCAGCCGCGCGGCGGCAACTTGCAGGTAGTCGGCCGAGATGTCGACCGGCACGTAGCGCGCCGGCGCGTTCGCATAGTTGCCCGCGAACGCGTCGAGCAGCACGCGGATCTTCTCGAGCGAGCCCGCACCGAATTCGACGATGTCCGCATGCGGGCCGACGCGCTGCACGATCTCGGCCGCGCGATCGCGCAGGATGCCGAGCTCGGTGCGCGTCGGGTAGTACTCCGGCAGTTCGCAGATGCGGTCGAACAGCTCGGAGCCGGCCGCATCGTAGAAGTATTTCGGCGAAATGCTGCGCGGCGTGCGCGACAGTCCGTCGATCAGGTCGCGCTCGAACGCGCTCGGCCGCGAATCGCGGGCGGGTTGCTGGCCACCGCTCGTGGCCGTCTGCTCAGACGTCTCGCGCAAGTCGCACTCCCGTGAATTGCCAGCGTGCCGCCGGCGGAAAGAAATTGCGGTACGTCGGCCGTTCGTGCCCGGGCGGCGTCGCGATGCTGCTGCCGCGCAGGACCTGCTGGCCGACCATGAACTTGCCGTTGTATTCGGCTGCTACCCCGGCGAGCGGCCGAAAGCCCGGATACGGCTCGTAGGACGAACGCGTCCACTGCCAGACGTGCCCGAGCATCTGCTGGATGCCTTCGGCAGGGAACGCGGTCTCCCATTCGAATTCGGTCGGCAGCCGCGCACCGGCCCATTCCGCATACGCGGCCGCTTCGTAGAAGCTCACGTGGCACACCGGCGCATCGGGCGCGAGCGGCTCGACGCCGTGCAGGCCGAACGTGCGCCGCACGCGCGTGCCGGCCGCATCGTCGTCGTCGGGCATCCAGTACGCGGGCCCTTGCCACCCTTCCCGCTGCACCGTCGCCCAGCCGTCCGACAGCCAGAACTCGGGCCGTACATAGCCGCCGTCGGCGACGAACGTCGCGAATTCCGCGTTCGTCACGAGGCGGCTCGCGATCTCGTACGGCCGCACGAGCGCCGTGTGGCGCGGCCGTTCGTTGTCGAACGAGAACGCGTCGCCGTCGTGGCCGATCTCGACCAGCCCGCCCGGCTGATGCAGCCAGCGCAATGGCCCGGCGTCACCCGCGGCGAGCGCGCGTTCCGCGTCGGCGCCGTCGCGCGGCCGGAACGCCGGCTTCAGCGGGTTGCACGAGAACGCGTGCAGTATGTCGGTGACGATCAGTTCCTGGTGCTGCTGCTCGTGATGCAGGCCGAGCACGAGCTCGGGCGCGATCGCGTCGAGCAGCGCCGCATCGGCGCCGGCCAGCGCGCGCAGCATCGCGTCGTCGACGTATTGCCGGTACGCGTGCACCTCGTCGAGCGACGGACGTGTGAGCAGCCCGCGCTGCGGCCGCGGATGGCGCGGGCCGAGCGCTTCGTAATAGGAATTGAAGAGGAACTGGAAGGCGTCGTCGAACGGCGCGTAGCCGGGCACGCGGCGCATCAGCACGACGGTTTCGAAGAACCAGGTCGTATGCGCGAGGTGCCATTTCGTCGGACTCGCATCGGGCATCGACTGCACGGCCTGGTCTTCGGCGGACAGCGTCGCGGTCAGTGCGACGCTATGGGTGCGCACGTCCTGGTAACGGCGCTGAAGCTGTGATGCAAGAAGGCTCATCGGTTTACCGTCCACGTCGCGATTCGCTGCGTTGCGTTGCCGGAAAAGGGAAAGCCTTGCGCTCGGATGCGCGCGGCTGACGTGCGACCTGCTGCTGCTGCGTCGTCGGGCAGCCGGCGCGCGCGCCGGGCCGCAGGTGCGGCGTCACTTCATCTGCCCGTGCAGAACAGTATGGGCCAGAAATGTGAACGTCGCGCATCGGATTTCCGGTGAAACGAACGCGAAAGAAAAATGAAAGCATTCGCCGCATGCCAGCCGCCGGCGTGACATCCGGCCCGTCCCCGCCATGGCGGGGGCTCTGCGAAGAGAACAATACGCATGCCTGCACCTGCGCGCTACTGACGTCCGGTGACAGCCGCGCGGCGCGCATGAAAGGTAGCGGGCGTGCACGGTTTCGTCGGAGGAACGGCGTCGTGCAGCCGATTCGCCTGCTGTCCGCGTGCGGGCGCCGCGACCTTCGGCGCCCTGCTCTTTGCTTGCTTCTCCGGCTGCAAAAATTTTTTGTGTCGATGTCACACGCGCGGGGGGCTCGCTCGTCATATCACCGGAACCCACACGAAAGGAGAAGGAACCATGACTGCGAAACTGAATCCGTTTGCCGCCGCCCCCGCGCTGATGAAGAACTGGATGACCGTATCGGTCGCCGTTGCCGGCAGCCTCGAGCCGACGTTGATCGAGCTGGTCAAGATCCGCGCATCGCAGATCAACGCGTGCGCGAACTGCATTAACATGCACACCGCCGAGGCACGCGAGCAAGGCGAGACCGAGCGGCGCATCTACCTGCTGTCCGCGTGGCGCGAGGCGCCCTGCTACACCGACCGCGAACGCGCGGCGCTCGGCTGGACCGAAGCGCTCACGCGGCTGTCGGAGGGCCGCGCGGCGCACGAAGCGGCCTACGCGGCGCTGAACGACCACTTCAGCCAGGAGGAACAGGTGAAACTCACGCTGATGATCAACGTGATCAACGGCTGGAACCGGCTCGCCGTCGGCTTCGGGCTGTGGATCGAGCCGGCCGACGCGAAGGCCGCCGCCGCGAAGATGGTGGCCTGATGACGAACCTCGACCCGGCCAAGGGCAACACCGAAGCACGGGCCGACGCGGCGGCGAGCTTCGATCCGCTGCGTCGCACGCTGATCCGCGTCGCGTACCGGATGCTCGGTTCCGTCGCGGATGCCGAGGACATGGTGCAGGACGCGTTCATCCGCTGGATGGACGTCGACCGCACCGAGGTGCGCGTGCCCGAGGCGTTCCTGCGCCGCATGGTGATGCGCATGTGCCTCGACCAGCTGAAGTCTGCACGGCACCAGCGCGAGACCTATATCGGCCCCTGGCTGCCCGAGCCGATCGTCGAGGAAGATGAACAGGAAGACGTTACGCTGCCGCTGCTGCTCGCGCTTGAACGGCTCTCGCCGCTCGAACGCGCGGCGTTCCTGCTGCACGACGTGTTCGGCCTCGAGTTCGACGAAGTGGCCACGACGATCCAGCGCGATGCGGCCGCGTGCCGGCAGCTCGCCGCGCGGGCACGTACGCACGTGCGCGAGGCGCGGCCGCGGTTTCAGGTCGAGAAGCAGCGCGGAATCGAGTTGGCCGAGGCGTTTTTCGCGGCGTCACGCAGCGGCGACATGCGCACGCTCGGCGCGATGCTCGCCGAGGATGTGAGCCTGCATTCCGACGGCGGCGGCAAGCGCACGGCCGCAGGCAAGCCGGTGTTCGGCTTCGAGCCGGTGATGAAGGTGCACGAGTACCTGGCCGGGCTGTTCGCGACGCATGCGTCGAAACTCGTGCGGGCCGGGTTCATCAACGGGCTGCCGGGCTTCGTCACGCTGGAAGCCGATGGCGAGCTGCAGACCACCGCGCTCGAGATCGACGACGGGAAGATCGTCGCGATCTATGTCGTGCGGAATCCTGACAAGTTGAAGCATCTGCATTGAAGGTGGCGCGAGCCTGCACCGCATGCCATGCGGATGCATGGCGACGGCGCCGTCCGCCCTCTTCTTTCTGCTTCGCTGATCGCGGCGACCGTGATCAGTACATCGCGCCTCCGGCGTTGCCGATCATGTACAGCAGTACGCCGAGCAGCGGCGTCGCGACGGCGAAGCCGGCCGCCGCCAGCCAGTTCGTGCCGCCTTGCGCCTCGAGCAGCGCGAGAAGCGATTCGCGAGACGTCGCGCTCGGGCGGAGTTTTTCGATCCCGCGTTCGACGTGCCGCTTGTAGAGGCTGTTCCCGCACCAGCCGAGCGAGACCGCGATCCCGATGGTGACCGGGTCGACCGTGCTCGATTCGAAGTATGTGGGAAAAAACAGCAACTCGACCAGCGTGATGCCGAGCGTGGCACCCAGCACCGCGGCGGCCTGCCAGTACATGCATCGGTATGCCAGCCAGACCGGGCCGAGGAAGCACGCGGCCCAATTCCACGACAGCCGGTTCTTGCGCGATTCGGCGATCGCCCATTTGTGCTCGAACCAGGCGGCTTTCTTGCCGACGTAAGCGGCGATTTCGTCGTTGCTTGCGGACGGTGCGGCGGTCGTGACCTCGGACATGATCGTGTGCTCTCGGCGTTGTTGTTTTGATGCGGTGAAGATCGAGCGACGGTCGGAACAGCCGCGTCGATGCGCACACGATTCTACGCGCCGTGCAGCGGCAGTTGTGTGATGGAGCGGATTGTCGGAGACGATGCGATACCGGGCCGTATATCGCACAACGCATCGGGGCTTCACGCGTTGTTTCGGACCGGAAAAGAAAAACGCCACGCGATGTTGCCGCGTGGCGTTTGTATGTTGGCGAGCCGCATTGCCTGTAGGCAAGTTGTGCTGCCAGACCCCTTCATTTGTTCGTTGGTAGGCTCGATTGGATTCGAACCAACGACCCCCACCATGTCAAGGTGGTGCTCTAACCAACTGAGCTACGAGCCTAAGAAGCCGCGAATTATAGAGAGGGTTTTGGAGGAGCACAAGCCCCTTCGTGAAAATTTTTTGAAACGGCGCGTGTGGACGCTGACGATCGATGGTGCGTGGCGATGCCGGGAGCGTCGGCTTCACCTGTTCGCATCACAGCAAAACGCGTCGATGCGCTGTGGTGTTATCCACATTGCCCTCTGGATAACCATCCGGCAAGCCTCTGGATTCACAGTGGAACGATTGAGGATATGTCGGCGACGCTGTGAATCGACGAAAAGTTGTTCTGTGCTGCGCAGCACTGTTCACGTGCCACACCCATGGTTATGCATCCCGCTTCGAGCTGAAAATTCAGTGCGTTACGGAGGTTATCCACTGTGGGGCACAGCGCTTGTTAACTACCACTACGTATATATACGAACCCTGTTAACACCTTTGGATAAGCACAGTCCGTCGACTGTGATCTGCTCGGGATATGCACTGCGTGCGGCGCGAGGACAAACGAAACGGAACGCTGTGAAGCGTTCGCGCGGTGCGTGAGCCTTCATGTCTGTAGAATCGCCGGCATCCAGCGTGCAAAGACCCGGCGAACGGGTTCGCGACAAATGATCGATGCTTCATTGGCCCATCTCCAGGCGCTCGATATCGACACCGTCGTACGCCGGATGCAGCACCATCCGGGCGACATCGTGTTCGAGCAGCGCGTGTCGATACCGGAAGCCGAGGTCCTGTGTTGCCGCTACAAGGGCGAGCGATTCAACGTGAAGTTCGATCTCGACTACGGCGTGTGTGCCGAGCGTGTCGGGCAAGTTTCCGACGACGACATCGCGGCGGTCGTCGGATGGCTCGCCACGATGTGAACGGGATGAACTGACTCGAACCTTGAACCAGCGACATGAAACCGAGGAACGAGCAGGGTGATGCGGGCAACGCTCGCAAACGAAGCTGGTGATGGGACCGATTGTTTGTGCGAAACGTTGAAACGCATCGACCTCGGCAACGGCGACATGCTGACATGAATACACCGGAGCGACCATGACGTGCATGCCGCAGGCACTCACGCATGAATTCGGAGAACACGATGAGCACGTTGAATTTCGGCACGATCGACCGCTGTTCGGTCACGCTCAACACCGCGACGCTGCTCGGCCTGAAAGCGGCCTACGAAGACTTTGCGGCGACCGGGCAGGATCTGCGCAACTTCGAGATCTGCATCACGGATAAAAAGGCATCCACGGCGGATCCGGGGCCCGACGACGATGTCATCACCATTACGTTCATGGCGAAGCTGACTCCCGGCATGCGCGGGCTCGGCAATGCAAACCGGCTCGGGAAGTCGATCCACTATGTCATCGCGTCGGAAACAGGTGAAATTCTCGGGATATTCGGGACGAAGTGACCCGGAGCCTGGACGGAGGTGTGTGGATAACCGACCCGCGAAACAGATCCAAACACTGTGCGTTCGATCGGTGAGCATCGACGCGAATCATGCAAGACAGGTCTGCTTCGCCCATGCTTGAACTCCACACCTCACACGGACTTTCCATGTCGATCATGTCTTCGGTCATCAGGTGGACCCTTTGCATCGCAGCTGTCGCGCTTGCCGCGACTGCATTCGCGGCAAGCGATGCACCGGCCGCGGTGCGGCTCTCGAACGGACGTGAACTGCAGCAAGACGAAAAACGATTGGTCGAGGTCGACGTCGCGCGTCACCGCGCGAGTACGGTGCGGTTGCCGGCTGCACTGCGCCGGGCGGTGGCGTCGGCGTCGAGCGTCGGCTTCCCGTCGGCGAGATCGAGCATCATCGATGGAAAGGAGTTCGTGCTGATCGTCGTGAGCCAGTCGTCGAGTCGCAACCCGATGGGCTATTGCGGCGCGGGCGAGGAAAGCACGCTCTACGTTCTGCAGATCAAGGGCAGCGCTGCGGCGTCGAGCTATGCAATGCCGGTGCAGAGTTGCGTGGATAGCGTGTCGCTCGACACCGACGGGGGCAATCGATCGCCTTACCTTGCGATCGAATGGATCACCGATCCCGCAGGCTTCGAGGTTTCGTGGACGAACATCGACGATGCCGGCCCGGCGACGCGTGAGTATCGCTATGACGGCAGTACGTTCGTGCAGACCAGAAAATAACCGCATGTGGACAACCGGCACGCGATCCAGTTGAAACCCTGTGCATCCGACAGGTGAGTGTCTCGGTTTCGATGGACTCGTCAGCCCGAACGCCTTGCTTGGCAAGGCGTTGACGACAATGGAAGAGAGAAGGGAACAAATCACCGGCGACGTTCGAAAGTCGATGGCCTTGTGGATACCGCCACCCCAAGTCACTCGAAATCCTGTGCATTCAGCTGGTGATGGCAGTGGAATCTGGCGAAGACGGTCGGTCAATCATCCGGATTGTGGACATCGATACTGCAAACAACCCGAGACGCTGTGCGGACCAATCGAGGTCAGCCTGAATCACCGCAATGATCGATGTGGATATCCCGCCCCGCGGCGACTCGAAACCCTGTGATTCTAAAGGTAAAAGTGAAGGCGCCGGCGCGGTTTTGATGTGAATAACAGCCCGGGAAAGTCAGTCGAAACGCTGTGCATTCAAGTGGTGAGCATGAGCCTGCTCAAGCTCGCCAAGTCGCCCGGCAAAAGACGCAGGCGGCTACCACCAACCGCCAACCGGGCGCGCATCCTACCACTTCAAGTCTGCTGATCGAGCGCCTGCACGACCGCCTTTTCCCCAAGACTCCCCGCCGGCCCGACCACCGCATAATTTAGCCCGTTCACCGATCCATACCGCGCGAGCAACGCGCCATCCACGCGTTGCCCGTTCGGCAGCAGCCGATGTTTCGATTCCGCCGGCCGGAGATAGAAGCTCAGTGTCCGCCCGGCGTCGTCCTCATAGAGCACCATCGCAGCAGTAGCGCCGCTGTCCGTCGTGAACAACCGCCCACCGACCGGCCTGAACCCCGCCGCGCTCAAATCCGGCAGCTTCGCCGATGCGCCGACGCCTTTGGTGAGCCATCCCTGCAAATCGCCCGCACCGGTCGGCCGGTAATCGACCTTGGCCGTCCGATCGACCACCATCATCTGGTAAGCCTTGACCGCATCGCTCATCGGCGCGATCGGCGGCGCCGCGTTCCACCCGCGCGCCTGCCATCCGCCGAACGTCCCCAACCCGACGCAGAACACGAATGAGGCCGCCATCGCGAACCGCATCCGCGAGCGCTCGGCCCGTCGGCCGCGAATCACGGCCGGATCCAGCGCAGGATTATCGGCCGGCATCCGCACGCTCTCCAGCGCGGCCCGCAACCGCTGCGCATCCTGCTGCCATTGCTTCACCTGTTCCGCGCGCTCCGGATGCAGCGCGAGATAGCGCTCGACCGCGGCACGCGCATCGTCGTCGAGCTGGCCGTCGACATAGGCCTGAAGGTCATGTTCGTTCGGAGGCGTGTTCATTTCTTCATCAATCGCAAAGAAGGAGCGGGAAGTTCGCCATCGCTGAGCTGGCGCAGCGCCTGGCGCGCGCGGGAGAGGCGCGACATCACGGTGCCGATCGGCACTTCGAGCAGGTCGGCGACTTCCTGATAGGTGAAGCCCTCGACCGCGACGAGCAGCAGCAGGCTGCGCTGCTCGTCCGAGAGCCGGCCGAACGCTTCGAGCGTCGCGCGCGCCGTGAATTCGCGTTCGGCGGACGGCCAGTGCGCTTCGTCGTCGTCACGAATGCGGCCGAGCAGCCACGAATAGCGCTTCGCGCTGCGTTTCCCGTCGAGAAACTGCCGGTACAGGATCGTGAAGAGCCAGCTGCGCAGCGACGCGTCGTCGCGACGGCTTGTCCAGCGCGACAGTGCGCGCTCGAGCGTCGACTGGACGAGATCGTCGGCCGCGTGGACGTCGCGCGCCAGCCAGAGCGCGAAGCGTCGCAGCCTGGGGATGAGTTCGCGCAATGCGTCGTCGTCGAGGGCGGTGGAGGGCATGGCCGGCCGGTTGCCGAAAGGGTCGTGGATGCCGCGTAGGACGCCGGACGGCATCGATTATTCCCTCCAGCATACGAAAGAATTTTCTGTGGAATAAAGCGACGCGGGCGGCGTCCTACGCGCGATCGACAATGATCTGATGATCGGGAGCGCATTCATGAAGCAACCTTCTTCTTCTTCGCCGCAGCGCGAGCCTGGGCGCGGGTGGTGGCGCTGGGCCGTGATCGGCGGCGCGGTGGCCGGCGTGGCCGTCGCGTTTGGTTATGCGGGCGGCTGGCTGGCGCCGGCGCGTCTGACCCCGCACCGGCTCGTCGACGCGCTGCAGACCAACAGCGGCATCCATCCCGGCTTCCGGCGCAATCACGCGAAGGGCGTGTGCGTGACCGGTTACTTCGAAGGCAACGGCGCCGCGAGCGCGTATTCGGTCGCGCCGTTCTTCAAGGCGGTACGCACGCCGGTGGTCGGGCGCTTCGCGTTACCGGGCGGGAATCCTTATGCGCCGGACAGCAGCGTGCCGATCCGCAGCCTCGCACTGAGGCTCACCGCGCCGGACGGCCAGCAATGGCGAACCGGGATGAACGCGATGCCGGTGTTTCCGGTGGCGACGCCGCAGGCGTTCTACCAGCAGACGCTGGCGACGCGGCCCGATCCGAAGACGGGCAAGCCCGATCCGGCGAAGGTGAAGGCGTTCTTCGGCGCGCACCCGGAGGCGGGGGCGTTCCTGCAATGGGTGAAAGGTGCGAAGCCGAGCGCGAGCTACGTCACCGAAAGCTATTACGGGTTGAACGCGTTCTACTTCGTCGACGCGGCCGGCAAGCGCCAGGCCGTGCGGTGGCGCGTCGTGCCGGAGCAGACGGCCGGCGCCGGCGATGTCGCGACGGCCGGGGATCCGAACGTGCTGCAGCAGGACGTGACGCAGCGCATCGCGGCCGGGGCGCAGAAGTGGAAGCTGCTGGTCACGCTGGCGGAGCCTGGCGATCCGGTGGACGACGCGACGAAGGTCTGGCCCGCGCAGCGGACGACGATCGACGCGGGCACGCTCGTGCTCGACCGCGTGGAGGCGCAGGACAGCGGACCGTGCCGCGATGTGAACTACGACCCGACGGTGCTGCCGCAGGGGATTCAGGTGTCGGGCGATCCGTTGCTGGCGGCGCGGTCGGCCGCGTATGCGGATTCGTATCTGCGGCGCACGAGTGAAGAGGCCGGGGTGGCCGGCGTGGCGCGAGTGAGTGGGGAGGGACGATGATGAAGGCTTCGACGACGTTCAGTTTGCCGGCGCGGGTGCTGCACTGGGTGATGGCCGCGATGATCCTCGCGATGCTGTTCATCGGGGTGGGGATGGTGGCGTCCGTTTCCGGGCGGCATGAGATCCTGGTGGCGATTCACAAGCCGCTGGGCGTGGCCGTGCTGGTGCTGGTGTGCGTGCGGATCGTGGTGCGGGTGCTGTCGAAGCCGCCGGCGTTGCCGGAGGATCTGCCATGGTGGCAGCGGGTTGCCGCACATGGCTCGCATCTGGTGCTGTACGCGCTGATGGTGGCGATGCCGCTGATCGGCTGGGCGATGCTGTCGGCCGGCGGGTATCCGGTGACGCTGGGCGGTGGCGTGCAGCTGCCGGCGATCGTTTCGGCTGATCCGGTGACGTTCGCCTGGCTCAGGGTCGCGCATCGCGTGCTGGCTTATCTGTTCTTCCTGACGTTCCTCGCGCACTTTGCGGCGGCGCTGTATCACGGGCTGATTCGGCGGGACGGTGTGGTGAGGGCGATGGTGGGACGGTAATCGACGGAAGGTTGCGTGCGATACGGCGGGGCTGTTCAAGGGCGACCGAGGCTGTTCCTGTCGTGTCGCTTATATATGAGCAATGGAAGGCTCAGCGGTCCCCGCCATACCATGTCAAAAATATTTCACAAAAAGGCTTGCGGAGATCGGGGCAGATGCATAGAATCACGCCTCTTTCGCGCTAACGGAAACGCAGCGCGGGGGAAGAAGAGGGAAGCGGTGCTGTTGAAGTCGGTTTTATCGATTCCAGTGCTCGCGAAATTAAACCGCAGTCGTCGCAACGAAGTAGTTAAAAAAGTTGTTGACGAGTTTCAAAAAACGGTTGATAATCTCACTTCTCTGCTGCTGAAAACGCAGCGCTGCTGAGAAACACGGAGTTTCTCGCAGAAACGCTCTTTAAAAATTAACAGCCGATAAGTGTGGGCGCTTGATGAA